>JBKPPX010000434.1:0-3220 GCA_046733815.1 Thermoproteota archaeon
GTGCTACTCTTAGACACTATTAACCTGGTTTTGATGATCTAAGGCATAGGAAGTATTATTACAAAGCAATAGTAATAGTATTAACAACATATATGCAGCAACAACAATGGAAGCTTGAAGGCGATTACTTTGAGGGATGTAACTGCAAATTGATATGTCCATGCATTTTCATGGGAGATCCTACTGAAGGCAATTGTCATCTAACTACTGCATGGCATATCCAGAGAGGAAATTATAATAATAAAACTAACCTTGATGGGCTTAATGTAGTAGGTGTGTTTAATACACCAGGCAATATGGCAACTGGACCAAAGTGGAAAGCTGCTCTTTATCTTGACCAAACAGCAACTGCAGAACAATCTGATGCACTTACTAAGATCTATTCTGGTCAAGCAGGTGGATTCTTTGCTGCATTTTCTAATTTTATTGGAGAGGTTTTAGGTGTAAAATCAGCTCCAATTGAATTTGGTGTAGATGGAAAACGTCGTTGGCTACATATAAAAGATTCTCTAGAACTGGAGATAGAAGGAGTTACAGGTATAGACCCTGGTAAGGAGTCACGTGTAGTTAATCCGACATTCTCTGCTGTACCTGGATCTGATTTAATAATTGCACGTTCAGCTAAATATAGTTATAATGATCATGGGATGCAATGGGATAATTCTGGTAAGAATGGTTTCTATTGTCGCTTTAGTTATTCTCCATAGTAATGATGACATTTATAAAAATGTAATAGGCTATTTTTAATTAATTTCTTTATTTATCTATTTATCACAAATGCAAATAATACATTTGATTACTGAAACTCATAATTTTCATCAATCCATATATGTATCTGGATTAAAAATATCATTTACAAAACCTTGATCTATTGTTTATCAAACAGATGAACCACTTTAGCACGCAGAGATACTTTCTAATGAAATAGGTAGGAAAATAAAGTATGTGAATATATTGGAGGATCAAGCTCGAGAAGGTATGAAAGCTATAGATATGGATGAATGGTTTATCAATTCTATGACGGAGTTATTCAGTATTACTAGAGCAGGTTATGTATCAGATATATCACCGGCAATTAAGGAAGGAACAGGTAGAAACCAATAACTTTTAGCGAATTTGCAAAAGATTATTCAAGAGCTTTCAAATGATGATTAATCTTATATATTTCATATTCGGATTGTGTAGTATATCTTTTCTCCTGATAATATGATATGAAGAAGAAAACCTTTAAAGCTTAGACTGTTGTTCCTATAATAGGAACCTACTTTTAGCACCTATATCGGCATGGATTCCACCGAACCCGTGAAATTTACATATTTTTGTGTTATAATATACATGAGATTACTACATTATGTTATTAATTTGATTTGGTTACTTTTACATTTTGAGTTATCTTTAACATCGCTAATTAGCATGATTAACGCATCTGAATAGGAGAATCGTACCAAGCAGAATATGACTTTGCTATCATATTATCTACATTTTCTATGTCTAGAATTCAATTGTTACAGAAACAAGATTGGCATGGGACCAGTGGTTTGTGAACCAAAGTTGACATAATTTTAGAACCCAATTTAAGGTACACAATTAACTTGCAAATAATTTGCAAAGATAAATTATAAAGGCAAACTATGTTTCTCCGCAATAGCTCTTTTGATGTAGTGTAAGAAAAAATCTTGAAACGGCAGATTCTTTAGGTGTTAAAGCCTTCAAAAGAGATTCTTCTATGAACTTTGATATTTTTCTTTTGGAGCAGCTCCTGAAAAGCTTAGTCCAGAATTCAAGATGTGGAATAAGTCTGGGGATTATCTGCATCAGCGTATGCTACAATCCAATGCTCAATTGAGCTTCGAGATGCAGATCTGCGAAAAGATTTAGATAACATTCAAGTTCGTACACTTATTCTTCATGGAATTAACGATCGTGTATGTCTATTCGATTTGGCCAAAGTTATGCATGAGAACATCAAAGGTTCACAGCTTGTACAAATTGAAAAAGCTGGTCATGGTTTTTACTTTGAAGAACGTGAGAGAGTCAACTCGGAGCTTGTCAAGTTTATTGGCTAGTTCTCCTTTCCATTGCATTGTATGTCAGCTGTACAGACTTTAGGTCAAACATAAAGTCAGAATTTTTGCGATGTGTCAAATAAATCAATTAATTTGAAAGCTCTATGAATTCAGAGAACTTGTTGATTCACTTCCACATAGCCTATGAAGGATTGCAAAAATCATCGAACTATAAGACTAGTATAATCTATAATACTTTATTATTTACAGTACAGCAGTATGTAAGATTAGACTTGACTTCTACTACACTTTGAACTTAGCTACTTGATAATCTTTCCTTACAGGTAGTTGTTCAAATGAAGGTTTTAGCCTTTCAACTAAATCACCTAAGGGCTTATCTGATTTATAAAATGAATCCATATCTTCTTTTCTTTCCCAGAAGGTAAGTACAATGGATTCTTGTAAGTCTTGTATGTCATCCATTATCATAAATCCTCTCATGCCTATTGGTTTTTCAAGTTCTTCAAAGAACTCCAAAAGCACTTTAGTTATTTCCTCTCTTTTTTTGTCAGTTTTTATCCTGACCTTGTTATGCTTAACATATTTTATCATATTCTGACTGTTTGACATATTAAGACTGTTTTGTGATGTTGCCAATTAATGTTTAATCTATCACGTTGACTTTATTTGATTATATAAGATTTCAAAGATCTCCGACAGCTATTCTGACTGCAAACCATATTTTGATGACATATGTGTTTATATCATCTCTTGTATGCATATATACTGTATACAGTATACAGTGTACACAGCATAACTAAAGAGAATAAGAATGCATTAGCCACTCTTTTGCTTTCCGAATCTCCTCCATTGTTAACTCATGGCCACTCTCTTGCCAACTGAGTGAAACCTTGGCGCCTGCATTTTTGAATAAACCAGAAAGCTTCTCTGCCTCTTGCTTTGAAACTATTGGATCATATAGTCCAGAAGACATGAAAATGTGTTTCTTGGTAAGATCTGGCAATGTTTCTGGCACAAGTGGTACCATAGCACGAAAAAGAATAGCAGAAGAAAGTATTTCTGGACGAAGCAATAGTATACTGGCTGCTATGTTTGCACCATTAGAATATCCTACAGCTATTACATGCTGCAAATCAAAGCCATAAAATTTCGAGGCATCATTTACAAAGTCTGCTAATTCATTTGTACGGAAT
>JBKPPX010000435.1:0-6357 GCA_046733815.1 Thermoproteota archaeon
CAAAGATAGCCTACACATTTCTAGGTGACATTATTGAATCAGATATGTCAAGTTTTACTTTTGCAAAAGTTTTATCTAATAACTAAATTAGAAAGAGTATATGACAGTAAGCAACGATTCTCTATTAGATCTTACAAAAATTAAAAGTAGCATGGGCCCTAGGTGATTATCGTAAGATAGCTACAGATAGCCTTCCTGTGTCTGCTCACTTAATAGGATCTACCAACTATTCAACATACACATCTAGACCAGTAATTGCTTTTACAAAGCAATACTTTTTCGAATATATTCCATCATATTGTCTCTACTGTTTCTGCGGACCAACCAATGGCTGTGTGATCATCATCTTTCTTTTTAAAACAGTTACAAGTGCAATAGATATAGTTGAAACTACTGCAGCTGTTAGAAATATCAGGTTATATGATATTGGTGAAGGAAAAGAGCCTCCGCTATTACTACTAACTCCTTTTGAAATCACCTCTTGATGAGTTTGCATGTATATTGAGGCAATTGCTGGTCCAATTGAGCTTCCAATTAGCACAAGTACTACTGACATTCCAAGTGATACTCCACTAAATTGCATTGGGGTGTATTCCATTGTGATATTAAATGCACCTACTTGTATCAATGAAATTCCACTAGCTACTATTGCCAAGTTTATTGCAACAACAAATTCTGTTGAGTGAAACATAAAGAGGCTGAAAAAGCCAATGGTCATAATGATAGTTCCTGCTACCGTTGGTTTAAGATTGCCTATCTTAGATACAATGAAACCAGAAGAAGGGGCAAATATTAAAAATACTATCATGAAGGGTAGTTGAACCATTGCACTTGATACAGCATCTCCGCCAAATCCAAGCGGATTAGGACTTCTTACTAATATTGGAATAGTCTGATATACCATAAACATAGTCATGCCAAAGATCAAGATAATGATATTTGCAGGAAGAAGTATTTTATGCGTCATTAAACTCAGCTCAATTAACGGCGATGATGCTCTTCTTTCTATAAGAACAAATAAGGCCAATGATCCAGCAGACAACAACCCTAATGAAATGACTATGATCTGTGTTGGATATGCACTACCATTACTACTACTAGTATTTCCAATATAGGTAAGAGTTAGTAGGAAGGATGCTATCGTAACGGCCAAAGTTATAGCACCTTTTACATCAAGTCTTCTTCCACTACTACTGCTACTATTAGTACCAACTCGATGATCTGGGTTCGGAGAACGCGCTCTACTAAACTTGGTATTATGAGCATCAGATTCCTCCACTGAATTTCCTCCTTTTTCTTCTGCTACTACAGATAATCTCTTGTCATTATCATTATCACCATGAATGAACCTATTGATTATTATCCAAAGGGCGATGGCAACAGGTACTATTAAAAGAAATGTAGCATGCCATCCAAAGCTTTGGATTATACTTCCACCTACCGCTAACCCTACTACTGAGCCTGCAGCAAACATTGAGCTGAATACTCCAATACCTATTGCAAGTTTGTCCTTTGGCAATTGATCTCTTATAATTCCAAAAGCTATTGGAAACATCGATATTCCTATTCCTTGAATAACTCTTGCAATAACTAGAAAAGATATGTTTGTAGAGATTCCTCCAGCAGAAATTCCTAAGATATAGATTATCAGTATTATAATTACCATTTTCTTTCGTCCATAGATATCAGATAACTTTCCAGCAATGGGAGTCGCAACAGCACCTGCAATAAGATATGCTGTAAGTATCCAAGATGATGTACTATATGAAATATCAAAATCCCTAATAATATCGCGGATGGCTGGCAATAGCATGGTCTCGCCGTACATTGTAATTAGAATTGTCGATCCTAGAATTGCAAGTGTAATCCATGCAGAAGTTCTAATTTCTTTAGAAGTGTCTAGCAACCCTGTTCTTTTTGAGTAGGTTGATTGGTGTCGTTGTTGCTGTTGGTTGTCATTCTGAACTTTACTATCATGAACCAGCTTATCTTCTTTATTTAAATCATTATCATCCATCATAATCACTTACCTTTGATGTTAATACCTTTCTCTGTATCTATTTACCCTGCAACCTCTTATTAGAATTGTCAACATGCTTTATGAAAGTTCCAAGACAGATTTTGCATCTGATTGTATATGCATATATTTGATGAAGTTAACCATAAAGCTAAGCATCGATATTATACTGTTAAGCGTAAAAATGGAACATTTGAGCTCAGACATGGAACATCGGCAGTAACATTTGTTTATAATGAAGACAATAAAAGCGGAATCGTGCCAATTTTATTTTTATTATTTTTTCATTTTATAATTGACAATCTCTTTAGGCAGCCTATATGTTATTTGTTAACCATCTATAATACAGACGATATGAAAAGCAAGAACTCTGGAAACAACAATACGAAGAAGAATGTTATGAAAGTACATAAAAAAACTTCTATCTCAAAGAGGCCTAGAGATATAGGTAAGATTGGTAGAACACCTAAAACAAGACAGCAGAGGATTAGCAAAACAAAACCTTCGAAAAGGAAGAAGAAGCAGCAACAAGAACAACAAATAGTTATTAAGAGATCAAGTGGACGCAAAGAAAAGTTTGATACAAATCGAATGGCTCAAACAGTAGGCAGATCTGGTGTTCCATTTCTAATGGCAAGAGATGTCGCAAAAAAGGTTTCAAATAAAATAAAAGACGAGGCTTATGCTCAACAGCAACAAACTAAAGGAAGGAGTAGCAGTAATAATAAATCGAAGCCTACACAACCAAAAGAAAAAACTGTGACTGCAAGTAGAGTAAGAAACTTGGTAGCCAGTGAACTACGTGATAGAAACCGAAGTGATATCGCAGTATCTTATTCTGGTCAAGTTCCAGAAAATACATTAGAAGAGCAAAATCTAAAAGATAAACAACCTATTGCAGATACTGTTGCTACGAACAGGAATAGAGTATTGCACGACACAAGCAAAAGGGGCGGAGGAATAATGACATGAGTTCTAGAGAAAGAACGGGTACAATGAAAAGAATAAAATAAAATTAATGAAACCATAATTTACTTTTTTCTGATCTATGAAACTACTACTGCAGATAATAAAAAGAGTTATCTCTATTGCAAGAATATCAGGATAAAGCAGCTACCTATTCATAGTTAATTTCTGACTTTGTAGCTTTATAGCATAACAATATATTATCATCTAAGGTTCTGATTCGGTAATTCTCTTAAACCCTCTCCTGTTATTTTACAAGTCTATAATCTATACACCACTAACTCGTGGAAGTCTGTCAATCAATCGTAGTAATTGTGACTCAAAGCTATTTTCTTATTTTTCCTCTTCAGGAAGTCTTAGACCCTCAATTAGAGAAGCATATCATATATGTTTGTATTAACATTATTTTGTGACAGATCAGCAATTCCAACAAGGACTCTTCTTAATTCTGAACTGATTGAAAATAGGTCAACTGCATAAAAGACAATCTATATATTTTTTGATAGACATTTTATGTCTTTAATAAAGAGGTTCTTTACTCAAAATGGCTTAAAAATAAGCACATTGTACAAGTGGATTACATACACTAGTGTATCGCATCCCACCGAACCCGCTTCACTAGTGTATCGTTTTATGGTTATCTGCCAATGAAGTTTGAAACTTTGAAGCAGAAGAATAGAGCATTATACGATAGCCTGAATATTGAGAAACAATAAACGCAGGTAGGTATTACTTTGCAATCTAATAGTTACCAAAACAATTGGTACGATATCAAGTAGAATATCTTATCACCGCGTATCGTAGCATTAGATATACACAAACAAAATTTTCAAGCTGGTTACAACTATGACATGTATATATATGCTATTACGTCTAATAATACAGACAAACAACAGATAGAAGAAATCCAATAACTAGGAAAAGAGGTAAATAAAATGATCTTTTATTTCAAATCCTTTTGTGCATAGCAGTTTGAAGTGCATATAGTATCCTGAGGTTGAAGTTTTGAGCCCAAGCTTTTAACTGAATCAATCCGTAAAATATGAAATGGACTTTCATACGATAATCCTTTGATATTGATAAGACACATAATAAGATCTGTCAAGTTTAGCAAGACGACACATAAACAATGATTTAGCCGAGGCCAGAAACATAACGATGATGTACGGGTTTACAGGAGCATTTAACTGGTGGGTTGCGTATATATTTGGCATAAAGACATATGAGCACTACTAAAGAAAAGCAAAATAATCAACCAAAAATTACAACTGGTAATTCAAATGCAGAATATGTCTACATAATTGAGGATCAAGAGGTTTGGTTTATAGATTATATTGTAGGAATTGCATTTAAAACACCTATAGACTTTAGGACTATAAACAGATATGGTATAGGCCTACTAGAATCAGGAAGGTCATATACTAAACTTTATGATATTAAAGATTTTCAAGATTATATGGAAGAGAAGGTCGGCCAAGAAATTGAGATAGAGTCCACGGTAGATCCTATAACAAATTTAGAGAAGGATGATAGAAGGATAATATTCATACCTATAAAAAAAGTAATGACACCAGATAAAGAAGCCCGCTTATAATTTTTCAATAAAAGAATGGGTTAAGGGAAAGAATAGTTCTCTGCTAGTATCTTCTTAAGTTGTATTATTCTTTTACCTTGAAGTCAGTAAAGGTTGCTCTTCGGTTTTCTCAAGTTCTGGTTCTTCTTCTTCCTCGGCTAACTTGTTCATTCTTCTCTTGAGGTGTTTGCCATCTTCATAACCTGCTATAAATTCACACAAATTGAACTATTATCTCTCCCTTATATTATTTAAATGGATTTCTTGGTGTTATGTGTATTATTTTTATAATAAAGTTGAGATCTCAATATAGTATGACTATAACATGGTCTGTCACTAGTATCTCAAGTTCCATCACTTTTATTCTAGAATTAGAAAATATCTCCACTATCTCCACCAAGCCAAAATCACGAAGGAAATATTTCTGAAATTGGTGGAGATATTGTTTTTAATACTCCACTCGAATTCAAATACTTCCAGTTTCAGAGATATGTCTAACTGTATTGGTGGAGATATACTGTACTCATAAATGAAGATATACTCCAGATATTAATTTCGAGATCAAATGTAAAGAACAGATAAGAGCATTTTAGACACCAAGGTAATGAGAAATACTAATAGTTGATATATATATAATATACAACAATAAATAAAAAATAAAAGAATCCACTTTTTATTTTATTTATTTTGCCATATTCCAATTGTACTTTTTTGTGGATCTTCTAATACAGTATGATATACTTCTGATATTTCTCGTTTGTTTTTTATAACTCTAGATCCTTATTGTTTTGCTTTGTTTATACTCAAGATATACACTTATTTTATGGCTTAGACCACAATTGTTGCTTTAGCGAATCTATCTCCTACTTGAGTTACCTTCACCTTGATATTGTTTCCAACTTTTCCATTTTCCACAAATACTACAAATCCTTGGATTTTTGCAACACCATCTCCTTGTCTACTGATTTCCGTAATGTCTACTTCATATTCCTTACCTACTTCGACTGGTTTTGGACTAGGAGAGCCTCTATTGAAGCTTCTACCGGCACCGCCCCCATAACTCCTGCCTCTACCATGACCATACTTGCTGCCTCTACTGTAACTCATTCGTAAATGTAGATTGGTTGTTGTCCTAATATAAATCGGGTATTTATCAAAACTAGTTAGTTAATAGTTAAAGTATTACTTTCACTTGTAATAAGTTCACAGTTCTAATATAACCTTAAACTATTCAGAATTACAATACAATAGCGTGTGGTCTTGAAGTGGGTTATTCTACTACCATTTAAACAAAAGGCCTAAAGAATAGAGTGCATTATGATGCTGAAAGGATTGATGAAACTTTCAGAGTTGGAGTAGAAATTGAAGCATGCTTGCTTGATAAAAATGGAATACCAGTTAATGCAGAAACATTAATCAAAGAACATCAAGGAACTAGCCATCCTCTTGATTATGATGATATACACATATCGTTATATTGCCATTCACATTATATAAGTGGTAAAGATATAGGTATTTTGTAATGGCAATACTTAGAGTCTACAAAAGAAATTCTACCTTCATGGATTTGGCTAATCTAGTGGAAGAAATTAGTAGAATGGGATTAGTTGATGCCCTACAAAAATACCATAATAAACCTCTTGAAAAGGAAGCCAAGAGTATAGTAGCAGGACCTAGTTTCCTACAGTTCTTAAACAAATTATTTCAAATTCAAATATCAGCTGGAGACGTCATACAATTTGAATCTGGAAATAACAGCAAATACTACATGCTCTCAGTAACTGGAACATGGGATGAGATA
>JBKPPX010000436.1:0-8190 GCA_046733815.1 Thermoproteota archaeon
ATCCTACACCAGAGGAAGCAGCAAAACACGCTTCAGAAGCACATATAATGATGCGCCACTTTGAGGAAGCAGTGAAAAAGATCAAGACACAAAGAGAAGGTAAACCTGGTGAAAAGGTCACTGTACCATATTATAGATAAATAAAAAATATAAGCTGCCATTCCTTCATTTTATTTCGAATCAAGAAAAAGACTCATTGCTATGTTCTTCTTATATAAAATAAATGTATTAAATTAATGTAGAAATTGATATGTAGAAATAACGATAAGATAATTGACAAAATTATCTTGACTATGTCAAATGTTTAACATATTCAATAATAGCAGATTAATAGAGAAGTAGTAACATAATAAAAAATATTATTAGGGTAATCTATTAAGACATAGGAAATACTGATTCATAATTTGATTTTCGCATGGGATGATGATGTGTATCGAATTAATGATACCAAAGAGTTTTTCATAATAAAACTTTCTGCTTCATCTAGATTAACAAGGGCAATTGTCTTAAAAATATATTTATAAAATCAGTTAAAAAATTTTGACAAATTTCTCTAACGATCAATAATTAATTGGGCAATGTTTTTAAGTTATGTCTTTTACAAATAAAAACACATAAAAAAAATTGATGAAAAATTCTCAAATCCAACTGGTGAAAAATCTTAATCTGACGACACCAGCGTTAAACCGTTTTGCAAAACCAAGTGACATAGCCAAACTAGTCGCACTATATGGAACGCCACTTTATTTAATCGATGAAGATACATTACACTCAAAAGCTAGAGAACTACATAATGCATATTCAAAATTCAATGGACCGGTAAAAGTTGCATATTCAATGAAGGCAAACTTCAGCCCAGCAATTCTACGCACATTCATTAATGACGGAATAACTTTTGATTTGACATCAATTGGGGAACTTCGTTTTTTAAAGGAGTGTAAAGGAGATCCTGAAAACATTATCTATACAAGTGTGACTGAAGAATTACAAGAATATTCAGAAGTACTGCAAGCTGGCGTAAGAAGGGTTGTTGTTAGTTCATTTAATGGGATAACAAATTTGGCCAAAGCAGCAAGTAAAATGAATATCAAACCTCTAACAATGATCCGTGTAAATCCTGAAGTGGGAGTAAAAGCAGAGGTTCGTGCATCGTACAGAAATGGCAAATTTGGTGTTCCATTAAACGGGGGAACAATTGATAGTGCAACCAAAATGGTTAAGCATTTGATGGATAATGATTTACTAAAATTCGAAGGCTTCCATTTTCATCTTGGATCGCAGATTACAGATTTTTCTTGCTATACACATGCATTTGACAAAATGGACGCATTTATAACAAAGATAAAGAAGGAGTATCAGAACTTTCAGATCAACACATTTGATATTGGTGGGGGGACGCCGGTTTTCTACCATGACCCTGTGCCTACTCCCTCCCAGATGGCTGAAAATTATTTGGCTAAATTGAATCGACTTGCAGAAAATCATGGGAAATTCACACTTATTGTTGAGAGCGGAAGATTTCTAGTAGCTGAATCATCAATATTAGTCTCTAGGATAGTGAATACAAAAGAGTACAATGAACACAGGATTGTCATAGTAGATGCAGGTTACCATTTATTATTAGATGCTGCTCTTTTGAAACAAGAATATCCACAGGAAGTGGTTCCGATACTTGATGGTAAAGAGCAAACTACAAATCCGATTACACCAAAGAATATGCACCTAGCAGGCAGGCTATGTGACACATATGATGTATTTCCACTTTCCAACGCATCAAGTCTAAGTGAAGCTACTATTGGAAGATATATATCATTTTATAATGTTGGGGCATACTCAACAGTCTTTAATATGCCATTTCACTGTCAAACAAAACCTCCGATCATAATGAAAACTAGTAATGGAGACTTTAAACTTGTAAGAAGAGGAACATCTTATGAACAGTTATTTATAGAAGAAGGCGGAGGTCTAACCTAAGGACCTTTTATTTATGAAGAGTTTTTTTATATTTTTAGTCAAGGAAACTGTTGATTGCATTGTCTACATCATCCGAATTTCCGGCTGATAAAAGATCAAACAACAATAGTAATAAGAAAATTAGAGTACATGTATTTATTCGAGGTAAAGTTCAGGGTGTTTATTTTAGACAAAATACAAGAATTGTAGCTACTAGATATGGCGTGATGGGCTGGGTGCGTAACTTGAAAGATGGACGAGTCGAGGCAGTATTGGAGGGAAATGAAATGGACATCAATCAGGTGATAGAGTGGTGTTATGCAGGACCACCTAAGGCGGCAGTGGATGATGTTGACATAAACTATGAAAATTATACTGGAGAATTTCGTGAATTCAAAGTCAGTTATTGAATTGTGTTGTATGCAGTTAAAATTTCCTCATTGATATTTTTAAGTCTCCGTGTCAGTCATAATAGTGTATATCAGTTAAAAAATTTCTTATTACTATAACAATATATGCATGAATACTAATTTAAAATAATACTTTAATTAACATTCTTAAATACTAGTAATAAAGTAATAAAAGAAACTTTAGTAGTTTGTTTCATCGACTATCAGATAATGCTAACCATGGATAGATAGATAAACTATTCTAGCGGTAAACTTGCTTTCTTTATTAGAGAATGCTTTAAATTTTTTATCCGATGATGATGGAGCGAAACTCGATTATGTCATTTCTACCTTCATACTTAAAAATTCTTATCATGGTTATCTTTCATGACGCAAGATTTGATTGAATTTTTATTCTAATTTTCCTTCCATTAATGGTTTTATTGGAACCTGATCCTTTCGTACTTTGAGCCTAGTAAATATGTCAGCTGAATCTTGAGTTTCTTGTTCATCATTTATTTCTATTCCTATTTCATTCTTTATCGCATCTCTTCCTTCTCTTGCACCAACTAATATTATTTGTGAGTTTTGATAATCTATGTATTTTAAATTCCTTGCTAATGAGACAAAATTTTCAGCTTCATCAAATTCATTTAATATATCGTCAGGATATCTTACTGATTGATCTGCAGTAGGATATCCCTGTGGTGTTGGTCTCTTTGGATTAATGACTGAAATTACATAACTTGCTTCTTTTTCTATACCTAGTTCTTTTTGTGCTTCGCCAGGGTCTTTTGGTATTTCAAGGATATATGCAAGTTCTGTGTGCTTTTGATACTTTACTATTGCATACTTTCCCTCCCCTACTGGTCGTGCTGCATCTCCTTTTCGGAACTCATCTGAGAAAAGCTCTCTTGTAAGCTCTTTTGGATCCTCAAAAATCCCTCCAACTCTTCCCCAGTACCTTTCCGATCCTCTTGCTTCTGTCTTTCTAATTTCTGGAAGTGATTTTTTTCCTATCACAAATAATCTGTACATTTCTTTTTTACTTCCACTTTCTTTTTTGTTTGTTTTTTCAGGTGCAGTCACCATGAAAAATCTTCGTATGTCCTCGATACCTTTCACTTCTTCAGAGTCTTTTTTTGGCCTATAAAAGAAGTAAATGTCACCATATTCGAGAACTTCTATCTCTGTTTGATTATTGTCTTGCTGAGTTTGATTTCCATCCATAGCTTAACATATGTAGCTGTAAAATCAGCTTTATAATAGTTGAAGACTTGTTAGGGAGGGAGTGTACTCTTTATGTGTCTAGATCTCAAGCTTGAGAATTTAAGTAATAGTGCATCTAATTTTTATTATTACATCTAACACAGAAGCCACATTTGTATTGCTGTAAATATATATAAAAATTCAGTAAATATTCATGACGCTTGTATGTTTTAATAGTAGTCTATAAAAATGTCAGTTGATTATGATGCAATATTATTTTACGCGGCTAATTGGATATAGGAGTAATTTGTGGCAACTATCTTATACTCCGTTGCAGTGATTCAATCACTAATTTTATTTTATATAGAATAGCAAATAAGTCCAATCATTAAGGAACATAGGCTCGGGACATTCTTGACTCTTTTTATTCATGGCAGTCTATTGAATTCTTTATCAAATCGAAAACCTGCTATTTTTTGAATAGAAGAACAACTATCATACTCAGAAGGTTCAAAGACACGCTTAGATTATTTGTAATGTCATGCTCAAACCAGTCATTAATTACCCTTCATCCGTCTTTACCTAGTATTTGGTCTGCTCATTTTGTAATACTGATAATAGTGAATTAATCTTTTATTATTATTCCATCGTTAGTCTTTCTGGATTCATATAATATAGATTCCATTATCTAGGCCAACAAACCGCAGATTTATTGTTGTTGAGTAATATTACAATACGATAGATGCGAAGTGAAGTATTGAAGCAAATAGTATCTTAAAAGAAATACTCATGGATTTAGTCCACTGATAAAATAAATAAAAGATATATTCTGTAATCTATTTTTATTGTTTATTTATCCTCATAATGGTCCTGGTGCAGTAGGCAATAAAATACCAACGATCATAGCCGCTATCCATACAATGACTGCAATAACCAAAGCTTTAAGCCAACCAATGCTATACAAGGCTCGTAATGCTAATAACCATACAATTCCACCAACTATCGCTGCTATTATGCCCCTGCCTATTAGAAAATACACCACGGTATAGACAATTGCCCCAATAATAGCCGCTATGAATGCCTGTTTTATCCCTTCTTTTTCTCCAAATAATTTTGTAACAAAGTATATTATAATAGTAGAAATAATTACACTCACGATAAAGCTTACAACTGTAAATATTGGATCTGGCATCTGCTTACTAAATCCATCATAGTTAATAATTATGTAGTATGAAGATAGTTGACCATTTGATAATAAGATGTATAAGGATTGTATACTCTTTAAATGATAATAGAAATAAGCTGAACACTTATACCTATAGTTCTGTTAAAAAATAGAGCCAAAATAGAAAATGCTACAGCCTCAAAAAAAGATGATTTGTGGTTCCAATATTGGCTGATCAATATTATGAAAATACACAAAGTACAATCTTAATTGTAAAGAATTTAAAGTATTATTAAAAAGCATGAAAAATAAAAATTACCGGGATGTATAATAATAATCAACAGATTACGAAAAGAAATCTATAGTTAAGACTTGCGCAGATGTGTTGTGATGGTGAATCTGCATTCTATGTAAAATAATAATATGGTCCACTATGATGAGTCATCCAATTCAAAATATTTTTTTATATAAATATGGTTTAAATCGCTTACTTTACAGGATCGTATATTATATTTTCATTATAGCATAAAAGAAAGCTATAGTCTACCTCAGATTCAGAGTTGTTATCAATAAAAAAAGGAAAGAATAGTTCAGCGATTTAAACACGAATTGCTTTACTTCTTACTATGATTCGCTGCTATCGTCTGATTTGTCTCCACCATCGTCTGTATCAGTGTCTCCACCGGTATCTGTATCAGTGTCTCCACCGGTATCTGATGTCGTTGGTACAGACATTCCTGCTGCAGTTGCTGCACTTCTTAATTCCTGATCGACACTTTCTAATGCCATCTTAGCATCGTCGTCATCCCCAACTGCACCCATGGCGGTTTGTACGTTGTCCATCATGGTCATCATAGAGCTTTGAGGAATCATTACCATAGCAGTTTGATTGGCTGCTCCGCCACCACCTGTTTGATTAGCTGCTCCGCCTGTTTCATTCATCATCATCCCTGTTTGATTAGCTGCTCCGCCTGTTTGATTAGCTGCTCCGCCTACTGCTGCGCCTGTTTGATTAGCTGCTCCGCCTACTGCTGCGCCTGTTTGATTAGCTGCTCCGCCTACTGCTGCGCCTGTTTGATTAGCTGCACTCTGTGCCATTGCATCGGGCATAAATCGGCTACTACTCATAACAAATAATGCTGCTACAAGTATAGCTGATACAGCAACGACAGATAAGTTTACTTCAATTCCTTTATTCGTTTTGTTCATTGGTGCCAGAATTCGGCATTATCTGACATATATCTCTTGTGTGTCTTCTATTCTAGATTTATATTCAGTTTTATCTTACATAATAAGATATAAAATTAAGTATGCAGAAATAATTCTAACAAGAGTTAGAAAAACTTGAATCTTGTTATTATTTATCTGATATGAATATCAAGCAGATATCATTAGCTATAAGATTACAATAGATTAGATAGACAAACCATAGTAGCTTTCCACAATTCATTATAGATGCGAGGCAGGAGAAAAATACAGGAAAGGAGTAAAACGTTCTTAGCCATGTCCTATGTAGACTTATTGCATGAAAAGGTTACTCAATTATATATGATAGTAAGTATTGCATAGTCTGATTCTTCTAATGAATAAGCACTTTCCCAAATTTTCATCATCATTACCACTATTGTAGTCGTAATCGGTTGTTTATGGGTATTTTCCAAAATCTATTTGTATACTGTTCACTATCACTGGTCAGCTTATCAGCAGAATTCTCAAATGGCTTGTCAAACGCTAATATGAAAGAACGAACATATATCTATTCAAGAATAAATTACATAAACTATCCAGGCCAGATTTTGTATAAAAAGTAAACAGATTAGGGATTTCAACCAATAATTTTCTTATGGTAATTCTTTTATTTGGTCGCTTTATAAATATGATAACACCAGGTTTTATCTACTAGCAGAGATATTGCAAATATGATATCTAATTCTAATAGCGAGGGTAACTCTGATGCCAATTATCCTTCATTTCCAAGTAACGAAAAAGAGGTACTATACAAGGCTATTTTTTCAAGACGTGACGTTCGCTCACATTTTATCAGCGGCAGAGTTATTCCAAATGATGTTCTATTAAGAATTCTAGATGCTGCTCATCATGCACCCTCAGTAGGTTTCTCGCAGCCTTGGAACTTTATTTTAATTAAAGATAAATCAGTTAGAGCACAAGTAAAAAACTCTCTTAAGAGAGCATAAAAAATCAATTTCAATGTTAGACGATGACACACAGAGACAAGAAAAGTACACATCACTGAAGCTAGAGGGCATAATGGAATCGTCAATAAACATATGTGTTACCTATGATTCTACTAGATTCGGTCCTTTTGTGATAGGAAGAACGTCTATAGCTGAAACTGGTGTATATAGCGTATACTGCGCAATTCAAAACCTATGGCTTGCTGCCAGAGCAGAAGGTATAGGGGTCGGTTGGGTCAGTATACTTGCAAATGAAGATTTACAAAAAATTCTGCTAATATCTAAACATGTTAAACCAATCGCGTACTTGTGTCTAGGTTTCGTGAAAGAATTTGCAGAGAAACCAGACCTAGAAAAAATAGGTTGGCTTCCTAGGGTGGAATTAGGTAATGTTATCTATTATGAGCAATGGGGAGTATCAACATCCCATTCCTGGTCAGAATTTTGTAATATTGTTGATTATTATAAAACCAATCACTAGTCTAAAGTAGAAAAAAGCATCCTAATTAAATTATTTTCAAGCTGCCGTTTAACTTCTATATACAACAACAATAACTACTACTATTACTGACTTTTTTAATACATATAGAACAGCATTAACGCAGAATATTTGGTCTTTACCTTTCCATGCGTCTCCTATACACATCCCCCAATTAACATTAAATCATTTGTTTATAGATGCGAATAAAAAATTGATCATCTTGTATTTCTATATCTATCATCATTCTCTACGAGGCAGGCTCTCTAGTTTTTCTTTCTCTGTGTCCTTTAAGTCGTACCACAGTAAGATAAACTAATGATGATACAATAAGGCTAGGAATTGTAGCACCTATTTCGGGTAATTCTGCCATATGAATTGGTGAAAGTGATGACAAAAGATAGTATACTAAAACTCCTATAGACCAAGAAATAATAGCTGTAAATCCAATCTTTAAGGCACTTTCTCCGTATATCATATCTTTTGTGTATTTACGATTCCTTACAATATAATAGTCAGTTAGGACTACACCAAATAAAGGTACAAATACAGCACCTATCAAAAGAATAAAAGTCTCATACTGTGCGATGGGAATTATCATAGCAAGAATAGTACTAAGAGACGTAAATCCAACTATCAAATATCGCTGATTTAGTTTGTGATAGATATTTTGACTAGAGACTGCTGCAGAATAAACATCTGCAAAGGTGTTATCGGTTTCATTTACCACAAGTATCAGTATGAGGAACCCAAAAAACATTGATTGAATAGCACCAATTATTGCAACAACATCAGTAACAC
>JBKPPX010000437.1:0-1505 GCA_046733815.1 Thermoproteota archaeon
TAGAAATCTTTTAGTTTCATAAATACTCATTTGTTTATGTTATTATGAGTGACAGAAGAGGTGTTACAGTATTAGTATAAAAGGAGGTTTAGAAGATAGTAGCAACAAAATGCGAACTGAAACTATTACATTTAGATTGCCTTCCTTCCTTATAGATGAATTAAGAAAAGATGCAGAGTTAGAACAAGTAAGCTTGAATTCAGCCGTTACCAGAATCTTTTCAAATCATATACAATGGGAAAGATATGAGAGAAAGGTTGGGCTTCTTCCTATGACAAAGCCATTCTTAAAAGAAGCCTTGAATCAAATGACAGATGAACAAATTATTAATTTAGCTCATAAAATTGAGAAAGAAAGCTTCAAAAATATATTGAGATTTATGAAGGAAAATATAGAACTAGATGACTTTCTTAAATTCTTACGAACTTGGCTGACTGCTTCATGGATGCAACACAATATTACTATTAGAAATGATTCATATCGCTTTAATATACAACATGACTTAGGGATCAAGTGGTCACTCTATGTTAAGACTCTAGTATCAGAATTATGTCAAGATGTCCTTGGTGGTAAAGCAGTTGACATTAAGATAGACGATAACCTAATATCTTTAGTGTTTACTGATTAATATTCATGGTAATGGTAAAATAGTAAAATAATAATATGTTGCAATAGTATTAATAGATTGAATTTTCTTATCCTTTGCCTTACGATTCCATAAAACATGGCATTAATATCGTGATAATATAAAGATTTGTCTGATTGTCCCACATGAACGTTTAAGTCATTGGTAGACAGCTTCTTCAGATATTTGTGGTTCAGACTTTGTCTCCTCTGTTGTATTGTTTGTCATACATTTCTGTCTTTCCTGAAAGGCCACATATTATCTATCCTTGTCTAACCCTGTACTATTCACACACCACAAAGAAATTGGCCCTAGATTAGATTTTTATCCAACCTTGGTTTGACATACTTTACTGGCTTTTTATGCATCACCAAAACTTAATAACTATTCCGTCAACACCACTTCTATCATTATCTTTTCGATAATATCTAGCTGACTAAGCCACAAAGGGTTACTAAAGTGAGATTATAATAGTTCTAAATGTATATAAAACAAAAACACTATTAATTCAATGGTCACTTTACTGTTTAATACAAATGTATCTATCACTATACAATATCTAAGTATAATTGAGAGCAAAGATAATAAGATACGATAATACTGACAAGACTAACGAATAAGTGTTCAGGCAGTGGAGGTCATTATGATCAGCTAGTTGATAGAAGTTCGAGATTAATTTACAATACATAATAATAATAAATTGTATAAGAATCTTTCTAGCTACAAAGTCTTTAACGGGATTTATGTTGCTTAGCTCATGATTGGTAGAGAAAAACTAAATGTAGCTCCTTTTCCATCAGCATTATTCTCAGCCCACATCTTTCCACCATGATCTTCAATAATACTCTTTGATATAAAGAGACCTAGTCCTGTACCTTTA
>JBKPPX010000438.1:0-1688 GCA_046733815.1 Thermoproteota archaeon
CTCTTAGGAAGATCTATTTTACGAAAAATTGTAACAATCTATTATACTTATTTCCCATGCGTATGGTTATATCACATCTGTATAAACCGTAAAGACAGCAAAGGATATTTCGTATCATAATCGAACATTAAAAGATCGCTAACGCTCTCGTAGGGAGCTTCTTTTTTGAGGAAAACAAGCTAACAAAGAAATATATACATTCTATTAAATCGGATAGAAACAATAAATCCTAAAATTCTATATCATAGAAGTTTTTAACATTATATATATGCTAATAAAATATAGACGTTATCCACTATTTACTATATTTATTTGCATGCTGTTAGACAAGATATTGGTACAGAGCTCGGCGCAAAGCTTAGTTATATTTTTGAACAAGTCTATTAGTGATAAGAGATGCAGAATAGTGACAATACGTCAACTCCAAGAATAATATTCCATATTGACTTGGATTATTTCTTTGCCCAGTGTGAAGAAATTCGAAGGCCAGAACTAAAAGCTAAACCTGTAGTTGTCTGCGTCTATTCCGGTAGGACAAAAGAAAGCGGAGTGGTTAGTACTTGTAACTATATAGCAAGAAAATATGGGGTCAAATCAGGCATTTCAATCAAGACCGCAAAATCAAGACTTGCTGTTGTCTCTCTTCCGGTATTCCTGCCTTCAGACATAAGATATTATTCTGAAATATCAGATAATACAATGACCTTAATACGTAACTTTATAGAAAACTACTCTTTATCAGCTAATGGCTCAGGTAATTGTCAAGGAACAGAATGCATTAAATTTGAATATGTTGGAGTAGATGAATGTTTTGTCGAAGTAACAGATAAAGTTGCATCTGATTATATCAAAGCAAAAGAATTAGCAAATAGTCTTAAAAAGCAGATAAGAAAAGAAACCGGATTGACATGCTCAGTAGGTATAGCACCCAATAAATTGATAGCAAAGATCGCATCTGACTTTCACAAGCCAGACGGAATGACGATGGTCCAACCGGCTGAGGCAAAAAATTTCATTGCTAAATGCGATGTAGAGAAAATTCCACAAATTGGTCCTAAAACGAGTGCTAAGCTATTCGAAATGGGAATACTGACAGCAGATCAATTGTCAGCCTTTGGCTTATTCAGGTTAATCGATGTCTTTGGCAAAAGATCTGCGACCTATCTCTATAAGGCAGCTCAAGGTATGGATGACGAGCCTGTCAAATCGCGTGGGTCACCTAAACAAATCGGTAGAATAATCACATTGAGGAGAGATATTTCTCAAGCCTCTGAAATCGATGAGGAACTTCAATATATATGTAAATCAGTACATAAGATGGCATTAGATCAAAATTTATATTTTAGAAATATTGGCATCGTATTAATCTTAAATGATCTCGACAACATTAGTCGTTCAAAAAGTTTGAAGATTCATTCTGCAGATTTTGATGAATTGTACTCAACTGTTAAATTGGTATTAAATGAGACATTAAACGGTAATCCTAATCTCAAGGTTAGAAGATTAGGTGTTAAGATATCTGACCTGAAGGCTAATGAAGGTCAGAATACGATGCTTAATTTTCTCAACAACAGTACCATTAAAGAAATAAATTAATAAATAAAAAATAATTCAATTTTGTTTTCTTCCTTGACATCTTCCTATATATTTTTATAAAATTGAATGATAAGTTCAATTAAGATCAATTC
>JBKPPX010000439.1:0-4233 GCA_046733815.1 Thermoproteota archaeon
GGCTTAACATCATGCTTGCCCGCTAAATGGAGATGTAAAAGGACATAGTTAATTTGGTTTAACAACGGCTTATTTTGCTCATCCCCCTGGCGAGCTTTCTGTTTTAAATCTGCAGGTACAGTATTCCACCAATCATTGAAACTCCTCTTTCCGCCATTATTAGCCCGTGAACCGAATCCCTTTGGCATTGTCATATTGAAAAAGCACATGTATACGAAGTTATTAAATGTATTTATTTTTAGCTTAGATTCTATTGCCTTTTAAATTATTAAATGCTTTTTTTAAGACACAAGCCGATTGTTAGTATACAAAGCATGGAAATCGTGTTAAGGAATATTAAAAGGACTAAAGGAAGTTATTTAGACTTACCATCTTCTAGATTTAAATTATCCTAAGGAGATTACTTCTATTATGTCGGAACCACAACCACAACCACAACCACAACCACAACCACAACCACAACCACAACAGAATCAACAATTACATAAAGAAGGAGTTCGTGACGCGATATACATAGGAAAGAAACCTCTAATGGCCTACGTGACGTCAACACTAATTCAGCTTGCGAACCAGCCTTCAGTAACAATTAAGGCAAGGGGATTAAGCATTGGAAGAGCAGTAGACGTTTCTCAGATCATTCTGAAGAGAATGGAGAGTGCTGGATACAATATAGGCGATGTAAGAATTGGCTCCGAAACAGTTCAATCTGAGGATGGTAGAACACGAAATGTTTCTACGATTGATATCGAAATAAAAAGAAGCTCTTAAGCGCTCTCCGGTGCTTTTTGTTATTATACCCTCAATGTTTCACTAAATCAATGGGAAGACGGGCTATAATCTTTCTTGCTCATATAAACCCGTTGACTACGGCACATCAGACGATCATCACATCATTTGTAAAAAAGGATTATGGTATCTATATTTTTCCAGTAAGATTTGTAAAACGTGGAAGAGAGATCAATACGAGAAGCTTCCCGTTTCCTTACATAATTAGAAAAGCTATGGTTGAATCAGTATTTAGTCATAACAACAATGTATCAATTTTACCAGACTACACATTTTTTTATCCCTTTATAAAATATTTGCCACCTTTGATTTCTCCTTATTCTTGGATTTTGCGAAATCAAATTCTAAGAAATATTAAAGAAAATGAATTCGTTGCTTACACCGGCGATAGAATAGAGAGCATAGCATTGAAATTATATAATCTTCATCCAATTAAATCAAAGAGACTAGAAATATCTGCATCTGATGTAAAAGAAATGCTTTATCGTCAAGCCATCAATGGAACGGTAAACGAAGGTGAAGCATGGCATGAGAAGGTACCTGAAAAAGTTGTCGTATTAATTAAGGAAAATTGGAAAATCATAGAGAAATACGCACAATCGCCTGATTTCACAACGAGGATAATGGGAATGAAGTTTCCAAAAGAAGGTCTATTTTAGAAGATTTTTATAATCCAAAAATGACTTTGCCTTCGATGAAGACGAAGGGCACAGAATTCATCTGGTTTGATGGTAAATTCGTTAGATGGGACGAAGCAACAGTCCCTATTATGACTCATGCTTTGCATTATGGGACTGCGGTGTTTGAAGGTATTCGAGCATATCCTTCAAGAAATAATTTATATATATTCAAATTGAAGGAACATATGGAAAGACTTCACCGTTCTGCTGGAGTATATTCTATTGCTCTTAATTATTCTGTAAGAGAGCTCTGCGAAGCAACGACGCAGTTATTAAAAAAGACAGGACTTAGGGAGTCATGCTATATAAGGCCTTTGACATTTGTAGGAGTGCATGGAATAGATCTAAATATCACTAGAGAATCTCCAACTCATACCGCGATTATAATTTTTCCATTTATGAAATATTTTAAGGGAGAAGGCATTAAAGCATGCATTTCATCATGGCGTAGAATTCATGACTCTGCAACTCCACCTATGGCGAAGGCTGCGGGTAATTATCTTAATTCGATACTTGCAACACAAGAAAGCATACGTAATGGATATGATGAATCCATTTTACTTGATAGAGATGGATATGTCAGTGAGGCATCTGGTGAAAATATATTTTTAGTAAGAAATAGTAATATCTATACTCCTTCTATAGCAAGTTCTGTACTCGAAGGAATTACACGTGATACTGCAATAACCATTGCAAAGGATTTAGGATATGAGGTGAAGGAGCGTTCCATATCAAGGACAGAATTATATCATGCTGATGAAATATTTTTAACAGGTACCGCCGCCGAAATCATTGCCGTCACAAGTATTGATCATCGAATCATAGGTAACGGAACGGAAGGCTTGATTACAAAGAGTATTCGTGAAAGGTATTCAGAAATCGTATCCTCCGGTGTTGAAGATTTTATGAGATGGTTGACCCCTGTATGGTAATAACAGAAGACAAGCTTAAGCTAGCTATTGTTGGCGTTGGAGGATGGGGTAAAAATCATGCAAGAGTTCTGCATGATTTTGGTGCCTTGGTAGCGATATGCGAGATTGACGTTCAGCGTGGGAAAGAGTTAGCAGATAAGTATTGTACAACGTTATATTCATCCATAGATGATATGCTAAACAGTGAGAGAAAATTAGACGCATGTATAGTCTGTACGCCTACTAAAACTCATTCTACTATCGCCAAAAAAATAATGGAAAAAGGAATTAATGTTTTTGTTGAAAAGCCGCTGGCCTTTTCATCTAAAGAATGCGAAGAGATGACTGACGTAGCCGAAAAGAAAAAAGTTATTTTGACTTCAGGTTACATTGAGCGGTTCAATCCTGCTGTACAAGAAGTTAAACGACTTATAGATTGTAATAAGTATGGGGATCTAATAATGATGGAATTTCACAGAGAAAACCGTATGCCATTACATGTCAAAGATGTTGGAATTATTTACGATACCGCAGTTCATGATATTGATACGGCGATGTTCCTGTTCAATTGTAGGCCACAAGTTGTATTTGCTCTTTCCGGTAAGAAATTCCACTCTTATGAAGATTTTGCGACTATTATGTTAGGCTTTCGCGGTCACAAAGTAGCAATTATCGCATCAAATTGGATTACTCCAAAAAAGGTTAGAAAGTTTAGTGCGGTATGCACCGATGGTATAATTGCTGGAGATTTTATTACACAAGAAATTGCCATTGACTATAAAGAAGCCACCATAATTCCTCGCCGGCAACAATTTCAGGAACCCTTGACTTTGGAATTGCAAAGTCTGTTGGATGTGATAGATGGCAAAATTAGCAAGCCAATTATTTCAGCGATTGATGCAACAAATGTCACACGAGTAGCGGAAGCAGCACTTTTATCTAGTAATACTGGCTCTCCAATTTATCTGGATCTGAAATAAACATGAAAAAATCAATGCTTGACATCCTTGCCTGTCCTATGGACAAACATTATCCATTAGAATTATTTGAAATCAATATAAAAAAGGATAACGAAAATAATAATGATTATAATAACAGTAATATCGTCATAACTGAAGGCATCTTGTTTTGCACGAAATGCTCTCGTTTTTATCCAATCATCGATGAAATACCGGTCATGTTGCCAGATGAGCTTCGAGAAAAGCAAACAGATATTGACTTTCTGAAACGATGGAATAACAAGCTTCCTGAAAAAATAATAAGGCATGGAAATCCTTGGCATCTTTAAATTATAAAAGAATTAAGATGGATGTACTCGAAGATAGCTGTATAGATAGCGATAATAATAATGATAATAACAATATCAGTAATTATAGTAAAATTATATTAATGTTCCCGGCCTAGCAAACTATGTTTCATAGTAGCAATGATTGCTAAAAACTGCAAGACCCATTATTTTGCATTTGTTAAAAACATACATACACAACCGTGCCATTGTTATAGTTGGCATCCTCTTTGACCCAGATGGACGATCAAATTTGGCTATAATAAGTGAGTTGAAGGTCTATTATATCCCCATTAATATCAGTAGCGTACATACAGTGGTGGCAGTAATATGCAAAAATGTTTCACTCATTACTATGTCGTGAGCCACCGTGCTTAAGTAATATTCCAGAGGCGGATATAATAGAAAGGATTTTGGGAATTATACGTAAGGTCACATTAATTTAAAGTAACTTAGAGTAAATTAATACAGATTATAATATGAATAAACTGTATCACTATAGCATCTAATTTTCTCTGGACTATTTAACATTCCCAAAGAGTATTATGTATTATTACGAAATTTACAACTG
>JBKPPX010000440.1:0-2916 GCA_046733815.1 Thermoproteota archaeon
CTTTGCTGACAGAGCTATTGGCAAGAAAGTGATGCCTTTCCGAATTGAGGATGAAGCTAAGAAACTTGGTGCAGAATTCCAAAAGGCTAATGCACTTGAACCATTTGCAATAAAGGATGGCAACCTCATAACAGGCCAACAACAACATTCTGGAGCTGAAGTCGCTAAACTGGTTATTGGTTCTCTTGGTAAATGAATTCTGTAAAAAAATAGTAAGAACGAATGAGATGTAACATCAATGAGCCACAATGAAACCGTCACAGTGGTTGTTACTCGTAAAGTTAAACGGGGTCGTGAATCGGAGTATGAAGATTGGCTTAGCCGGCTATTAGAAGAGGCCAAGTCCATGAAAGGATATCTTGGTGCAACGATCCAGAAACCTGCATCTGGATCCACAGAATACACGAGTATTTTTAGATTTGATACAGTTGACAATTTGCGCAAATTCGAAGAATCAGAATTGCGTTCGAGGTATCTGCGCGAGGTGGTAGATTATGTTGAAACAGATGCTATCTGGAAAAAAATTACAGGATTAGAATTTTGGTTTTCGCCACCAAAAGGTACCTTAATTCCGCAGCCATCTCGTTTTAGGATGGCACTTGTGACGATTGCTGTGGTATTTGGACTTGTAATCTCAATCGGTCAACTTGTTGGTATGGTTGCAACGGAAGTTCCATCACATATCAGGCTTTTTGTGACAATTTCTATAGAGATTTTCTTGATGACTTATGTTCTTATGCCTCGCATTACCCGGTTGCTAGCAAAATGGATATATCCATCTTCAAAAACTGTGGTAGCTGCAAATTAGCTATATGTTTAATATATAGTTGGCATGAGGTGAAAAATTGAATATCGATCATTAATGCAGTTGAGAAAAGTAGAAGAAATCCTCTCAATCTTCAACTGCGTCTATTCTCATCATATCACATTTGATGAACTTTCTCACCAAGAAACCTTATTATCGACTCCTAACCTGTTCAAACGCATATGGCTGAGCTTCCGGTAGGAGAGCTGATTAGCTTGGCAGAAGCACTTGGTATAATAGGCACATTGTTTGTGATTTTCTTTTTTTCCAGAAAGGAAATGAGAAACCTTTCAGTTGACATTGAAACAAAAGTTCTAAATGATTTGGATGACAAATTGCACGGAATGGCTGAGATGTTGGTTCACAGACCCGAGCTAGTTAAGTTACTCAGCAAGAACCAACCAAATCAGACACCAGAACTAGTATTTGCATATTATATCTTGTATATGTGCTCGTATGCGTTTCATATGCGGCAGAGGAAGGTCCTAAGCGACAATGAATGGGCTGGCTGGCTGCGATGGATCAAAACTGCTTTCGACGAAGGGGCAATACGCGAATACTGGGAGAAGAGTATAGAGCCAGACAAATGGTTCGATCCAGCCTTCGAACATTTCATAAATAAAGAAATAATCAGACAAAAGACATGAACCAAAAAATCCAGTATAGATATTATGGTCTGTCTTGAGAGCATTTATACATTCTTCCTTTTTTTCTGTGATAACACTTAGAGAACCACAAGCATTGTATCCATTTTTTGGACGATTTTTTAATTTAGGCTAGCCCAGAGGGTTCCGGCAGAAAAAACTTCAAAATCCAGACTCAGTCCAACTATAAGTCAGGCCCCAGAGAGTGCGTGCTGATATCGGTTCTTTGAAAAGGTTTCGGAATTAGCAGGAGAGTCAAGCTAGGTAAAAGTTTTCTGCACCTCAGAGCCTTGTTTAAAACATGTAAGTATATGTCGCATCTCAGTGCTCTTTCTCTCATCTGGGCGTAAAACAGGTGATGCGTGGTGGTGGTGGTGTGACTAGAGTTAGTTAAATAATCATTTTCTATGGAATTATTTTCGATGGCCAACCCTCAATTACATGCCACATTTCTACCATTTTGCCATTTTGAATACGGTAAATACTCATTCCCCTGTATTCAATTATTTTACTACTCTTCAGAGTCTCAGATGTAGTTGCATTTGGTGTCAATGATCCTTTCCAGTATACACCTACAAGATCTGGATATGCTTCTGATGCAATCATTTCTTCAATGGTATAATTGATGTCATCAAATTTACTTAAAGAAAACTTCAGATCATTCTTGGCTCCAGCAACTCCTCTCCCATTATTGCCGTGGTCGACATAATCTGGAGATATTATATCCTCAAATATTGCTTCATTTTTGTTATTGTATGCTTCAAAATAACGTTGAATAATTGCTTTATTGGGTTCGACCTGTGACATTGTATCACTAATATTCATGTTATAATATCTTGTCTAGGTCTGTTATAATAGTCTGAGGAGTACAATGCAAGGCAAAGTACTCATCATACTATTATAACAAACCCAGTATCTTTTATGAAATGAACCAAGTAGCTGAAAATGTTCAGGGTATAATAGTTCCAACTACACGACATTGGATTGCAAAAGAGCAACCACAATTTGTAATAGACCAGCCATCCAGATTCTTCGGGAATGGTACTAATACTGTTACTACTACTAGCTCAATCATTTCATCCACCTCATCTTCAAACAGCACAACTGGTAATACAACGGCCCTTGATCATCGAACAGCACACCGACGGGGAATCTCTTAGGAGAATGAGCAGGATGACGATAAGAATACAGACGGGTATAATTATTACTATTTTTTCGCTTATGCTAATTGCTCCGTCGTTTGGAATTGGGTCTATTCAATTTGCATCTGGTCAAGCAAGTCAAGTTAATTCGGATGATAATAATAATAATAATACAAATTCACTAAACGTACAAGATATACCAATAAAAAAAGTTCATGTTGGAGATATAGATATCGCATACAAGGTCTTTGGAAAAGGTGATCCTATTTTGCTTATCACGGGTAGTAATGCTGTTATGGATACTTGGGATCCTACTATCCTAAGA
>JBKPPX010000441.1:0-2570 GCA_046733815.1 Thermoproteota archaeon
TTTCTAAGCCTATTAGTAAGTTTGATGAAGTCGAAAGAAATATAGGCAAATTAAATATTTTGGTTCCCACTATTGTAATTGAAGAGCTGAATATTTTACAGCAGAAGGCAGGCCCGAAGCGTGCCATGACGGCGAAAACCGCTATTGAGATTTCAAAAGCCAGGTTTAAAGTGATTGAAATTGTAAAATCCCGGCATGTTGATGATGCAATAATTGAATACGCAATAAAGCACAACTGTGCTATTGCAACTATCGACACTGATTTGAGGAAAAGATTGATCAAAAATAAAATATTAGTAATTACGATAAGTAACAACAGACTCTTGATTGCAAATAGTAGAGATAATGAACAGATTTAAATTTACTTATTGTAATATAGGAGTAGATTAGCAATATGTTTGACTACGAAGGTATCCAGTTTCATTGGATGGGTCATGATGGATTTAGAATAGTTGGTTATAACAAAAAAACAATCTATATTGATCCGTTTCAACTACAAAAGGCGCAGCAGAATAAAAATGATGCAGATATACTTCTGGTTTCTCATAATCACTTTGATCATTTAAGTATAGAAGATTTAAAACATGTTATTAGCAATAATACTTCTATAGTTGCAGCAGACGAATGCATCGAACAATTAAAAGGATTAAAAGTAAAAGAATTAAAGAATGTGAGCCCAGGCGATAAGTTAGAGATAGAAGATACTCCAATTGAAATCGTCCCTGCATACAATACCAATAAAAAATTTCATCCAAGAGATGACAAGAAAGTCGGATTCATTTTTACAATAAATAATCTACGCATATATCATGCCGGTGATACAGATGTAATTCCTGAAATGGAATCTGTAAATGTCGATATAGCACTTGTTCCTGTCTCCGGTACCTACGTTATGACATCGGATGAGGCTGCTCGGGCAGTAAATGATCTTATCAAACCAAGAAAGCTTGTAATACCAATGCATTATGGATCCATAGTTGGAACAGAAAAAGACGCAGAAAGATTTAGAGATCTTGTTAAGGTATGTGAAACAAAAATCTTAGATCATGAATAATTAAAAAAGATTAAGTAAGAAAATGTAACTAATTCATTCTTTTTAAAGACTTAAATACGATTTCCTTTTTTTATATAATGAAAATGGCAGCAAAGAAAAAAGCAGCAAAGTCTGCAAAGAAAGGAGAGAAGTCAAAGTCCAAGAAGTGATCATCTAAATGATCATTCTTGTGATATATTAGTTGACTATCATTCTCCTCTTCTTTTGTGATCATATTCTGATGCTCTCATTCATAATTTCATTAGAGAATGAGTCTAACGATCTTTTATGATGGAGCTAGTTATTGTTTTATTTTTGATTATATTATTATTTTTCTTTGGATAGTAATTTCAAATTGAAATTCAAATGCTCATTTTGATAAAAGGAAGTTGAATAATTAAGTTAGATCATTGAGCATATCTATATAATAAACACATGCTTCTTTATGCTTCTCTTTATTTATTGGCAGTACCTTAAAAAAGAGGAAGAAATATAAATTTTGATCGTTATGTTAGATAGCAGTAAGACGCTTCTTAGAACAGGAGGGTTTGAATTCCATACCAGACATCTTTTAATAATTGCAGTTTTGGCTATTGCATTTTCTACAGCATTTATTATGCGATCATATCCAGCAAAATATGGATTCTATCTTAACGAATTTGATCCTTATTTTGATTATCGTGCTACTAAATTTATTGTCGACAATGGCATAGAAGACTACTGGCAATGGCATGACACAATGTCATGGTATCCGGAGGGACGCGACATACCTAAAACTTCCCAGTCCGGTCTACATATAGTTGCCGCATATCTCTATCTGATCTTTGGTAGCGGCATGTCTTTGTTAGATTTTACAATTATTCTACCAGTAATCCTCGGTTCACTGACTACAATAATTGTTTTTGCTCTTGTACGAACATTGGGCGGAACCACGGCGGGGATGTTTTCAGCTCTGCTTTTTGCATTCACCCCTTCTATCATCCAGCGAGGAAACCTGGGATGGTTCAAATCAGAACCCCTAGGATTATTTTTTGGGTTGCTTTCAATTTATCTATTTATTTCTGCAATAAAACACCGTGAAAAAAAGTATGCAATTGCTAAGGCTTTAGCAGGAGGGCTTATACTTGGGCTTGCTAATGCGTCGTGGGGAGGAGTCCAATACTTCAGCATTCCACTATCAATATTCTTTATTTGTCTTCCTTTCTTTAGGAGAGATATACAGCTCCCAATGTATGTTGCAATAGTCTTTACATTATTTACTCTAGTATCAGCTGGAGCGTTTCCAAGGCCTGGAATATCTTTCGTATTGGGTTTGCCTGGCATCGCTTTGATCGGTGGTACGGCATTTTTGATTATTGCAAACTTCTTGAAAAAATTAAGTCAGCCAAGAACAGTGAACCGAAATACTCTACTTCTTTTGATTGCATTTATTACAATCGCAATTAGCTTTCTTGTAGCAGGGACATACTATTCTTCATCCTTTAGATATCTTAATGCAATTAATCCGTTTCTTTCCTCACAAAATCCTCTTGTTGAA
>JBKPPX010000442.1:0-3271 GCA_046733815.1 Thermoproteota archaeon
GACTATCCTTGGTCACAAATTAAAAACAGATATTACAGTAATACGAGAATACGATAAAAGTCTACCGCATATAAGAGTATATGGAAGTGAACTTAACCAAGTATGGACAAATCTAATAGATAATGCTATTGATGCAATGAATGGCAGAGGTAAAATATGGATTAGAACAAAACAGGACTATAATCACGTAATAATAGAAATAGCCGATAATGGTCCTGGCATTCTACCTGAGATGCAACCGCATATATTTGAACCATTCTTTACTACAAAAGTGATAGGGAAAGGCACAGGACTGGGATTGAGTATCAGTTACCGTATTGTTGTAGAAGTTCATAAAGGAGACATCATCTTCTCTTCCAAACCAGGAGACACTTGCTTTCAAGTTCGAATACCTATACATTTTTGAACATTATCAGAATCTTAAAGCAACCTAAGAAAATATTATAATTGAATAATTAAGTTGGGTAACGTAGAAAAAGAACGTCATGCTACATGGCTGGAGCTTTTCTATGACCTAGTCTTTGCCGCTGCTGTTTCTCAGATAGGCATCAATCTGCATACTAATAATACTTCTATTACAGCATTCTTTGGAACATTATCACTGTTTTTCCCTGTTGTATGGGCATGGATAGGTGTTACATTTTATGCAACCAGATTTGAGACTGATGATTTAGTACATCGTCTACTGGTACTTTTACAGATGGTTGGAGCAGCAGCTCTTACTATTAACATACATGGCGCCTTAGGTGAGACATCAGGTAATTTTGCAATTTCATACGCGGCAATTAGAGCTTTTCTTGTAATAGAATACATACGTGCAGGACACAAAATGCCGACTGCTCGTTCACTTGCAAATAGATATGCACAAGGGTTTTTAATATCTACAATATTATGGCTGATCTCAGCGGCTATTCCTATACCAATACGTTTTATTCTCTGGACATTAGCACTTGCTATAGATGTTACAACTACTATATTAATTGGCCGAAAGCACCTACACCTAGCTCCAAATATTTTTCATTTGCCTGAGAGAATGGGATTATTTATTTTGATTGTACTTGGAGAGACAATATTTGACCTTATTAGTAGTCTATCAGGTCATAAGTGGAACATAGAGTCTACAATATCAATAGGAGCTGGATTAGGCATAGCTTTTAGTCTTTGGTGGATATATTTTGATAGTATTGATGGCTCTCCAATCCGTGCCTTTCGCGAAAAAGGTAGGATAGGAGTTTATACAACATGGTTATATATTCACTTTCCTCTAGTTGTAGGACTTGCGGCTACTGCAACAGGTATAAGAGACGTAGTTTCGGCTGCTCAAAATATACCTTTATCCTATACAAGTCAATGGTTAATCTGCGGTTCTGTATCGTTATCTTTATTCTCAATTGGTATTATCCAACTTTCCATAGCTAGTGCAGCTGGTGAAAGGAAAGTAGAGATATGGCCTGTTTATAAATTTATAGCTGGACTTGCGATTATAGCTATTCCCATCTTGACAATTAGAATCTTACCATTGATACTAATCTTAATTATAACTATAATTTGCATGATGCAGATAATACTTGATTTAAGACATCATCCTCATCATCGCATTTTCTGAGATGCTTACTCCAGAGACTTAAACAAAAATAGATTTTTATTTTTAGTTCTCCTCCTCTTCCACCTCTTCTTGTTCTTCTTTACTGAATTACTTCTTTACTACTTGTTCTCCCCCTCTCTCTCTATATCTCTATCTATATCTCTTTGTTTCTTAGGTAAATGTACTTGAGCTAGAATTTCTCTAGGTCTTCGCATAGGTTCAAGCCAAGGAGGAAGTACTAGACGTGTGCCTAGGTCCTCAGCTTTTTCATCTATTACAAATCCAGGAGGATTAGTAGCAATTTCAAAAAAGTATACCACCCGGTTCACGGAAATATACAGAGTGAAGGTAAAATCGGTCTATCACAGGAGTTGCGTTTAATCCAGCTCTTACTATATTGTGGCGCAAGATCTTTTGTTGTTCATGAGTAGGTGTACGCCATGCTACGTGATGAACCGATCCAATCCCTATAACAGCCTGTTGTGTATAAGGCAGACAAAGAACATCAGCAATATTAGCTGCTCTTCTTATTTCGTCTTGTTTTTCTTCTTCTTTCTGAGTAGCAGAAGAAGAATATGTTTCGGTGGTGGTAGTAGTAGCAAGGCTGTATAAATTAATCTGTACTCTTGTAATCATTAGAAAATAAGTCAAAAGATAACCTACATCAAGGAAAAATGTTATCTACAACGGCGTCTTTAAATCTTTGAACTAGATGATAACGAGATGTAAACATGACTAATAAAAGAAAAGCAGCAGAAAACATAAAACTGACATTAGCTGTAAGCGAATCTAGGGATCATATCCAAGGACCGGTAAATGCACCCATAACTTTGGTAGAATACGGAGATTATCAATGTCCATATTGCGGCCAGGCCTATATGATCATAAAGGAAATTCAAGAACGTCTAGGAAGTAAATTACGTTTTGTATTCCGTAACTTCCCCCTTACCAAAGTTCGCCCTCATGCGTATAAAGCTGCAATAGCAGCAGAAACTGCTGCTGCTCAAGGTAAGTTCTGGGAGATGTATGATTATTTATTCAAACATGGGCAGGTAATTACCGATGATAATTTGAGACGAGCTGCTGCCAAATTAGGATTAAATATTGTTAGATTCGATCGTGAATTTCTCGATCGCACGTATAGTAACCATGTGGATGAGGACATACAAAGTGGCATGAGCAGTGGAGTAAAAAGTACTCCAACTTTCTTTATCAATGGAGATCGTTATAACAACGCTTGGGATCTGGATACTCTTCTCAGTGCACTTGACGAGGAGAGTGTATTCAGTTGGAGGCAGACAAATAGTTCAATATAAAATTAGATGACTTATATCCGATCTGAAAATATAATCCAAAAAAATTACATCTCCAGCAAATTGTCCAATTATATCTTCAGACATCATTTAATTGACTATTTTTTGACTACATGATGCGATGGGTATAGAATCAAAGTGAATATCTTCACTAGGATAGATAACAGCTTTTTCTTATTAGTAATAACATACAAGTTTAAAGTTGTGTCAAACTTACTGATATTGGTTATTCTACCACTGCTTTCAGACGAATTATTACCGTTCATACTATAGGAGCAGTCAAGACCTTTTATTTCCGATCTCTCCGGCTGCTGTAACGTTGTTAGATAAAGCGGCGACTGAAATGCCAATAGCATAGATTCCCAATATTATT
>JBKPPX010000443.1:0-2455 GCA_046733815.1 Thermoproteota archaeon
TAGCTTCTGAAATATTACCAAGACTATTTACAAAGTTTGCTTCAAAATCGTATAAAGGTACGGGGCTAGGTCTCTTTATATCAAAGAGTATTATTGAAGATCATGGTGGAAAGATGTGGGCTGAAAATAATGCTGATGGAAAAGGAGCTACATTTAGCTTTAGTCTTCCAATCATAAATCGACTAACATAAAATACGCTTAAAGATTATACTCAGAATCAAATGTTATACGGTATCTCTGCATATTATTAATGCATTGTAAATTAATCTGAGACTACTATTAATTAGATGATAATAATGACCTCCACTATCTGAACATTATTGGTTCCTCTTACCATTATAATAGAATGTATAAGATAGATTTGATTCGCGATATTCCAATGATATTTTTATATACATAGAAGCGAATGATCATTATAATATCATATGGTTGCGAGAATTAGTCTTTTATTTTTATTTTGCTATAAAAGGGCTTGGTTGGTGTCTGCAACCATCTAGTGATATCTCTCCATCATATGCACAAGAACAACAACAATATTCCCTTCTGACAAAATGGGGAGATTAGTTCAATTGGAAGTAATATATCGTTTATCTACAATATCTTGTGTACTTCTAATAGCCTATAACGAATATTACAATATTTTAATAGTCTCCCAAAAGATAAAACGTCAGAAATCACCAAAACCTCCACCGTCAAATCCTCCAAAGTCTCCTCCAGTGTCATAATCAGCTCCTCCTGTCTGGCTACTGTCTTCTCCACCGCCAGCGTCAGCACCACCATAATCTGTTTCAGCTGCTCCTCCTTCTCCATTCTCTGCAGCCATTTGGCTTTCCATCGGATTCAATGCCATACCCATCATAGACATCATAGATGTGAAGAATAAAATATCTATAATTCCTGAAAATAACAGAAACGGCATCCATGTTCTGTTCGAATCCATAAAGGTTTGCAGCTGAGTAGTATTGCCATTATTATGCCATTCTCTTAACTGTTTCGTTTGTTCTTGTAATTCTTGCTTCTTTGTATTTAGTACTCTCACACCAGTCTCAGTAACCTTAATATCTATTTCTTTCCCTCCAAAGAATCTTCTCTTCTTTTCTTCCTTGAGTATTAATCTCTGAGACGTTAGATCATTTATGATAAGATGAACTTCCTCTCTTGGCAATCTCGTAGTTTTAACTAAATTATCGATGTCTTTAGTGCCTTTTGATATTGCATCCAACACTATGAAATGATTAGGATTATTATTCTTATCACCAAATCTTGTTTTTGAAGAGTCATTGTTCATGATATTATTATTATATTAATAATCATTAATATTTAAGTTAGAATGCACATTTGGGCCTTTCATACCACGATGGATATTTTCTTTGATTAATGCTGATGACATTTTTGATGGAACGGATCATCAGCCTTATTAAAAAAGATAGAATGAGCAGACTTCATTCCTTGTGCTTAGAATCACCTATTATAAATTCAAAGTATACCATATTCAAATCCGGAAGAATAACATTTGATAAAATATGATTTAATCCAAAATTTTGCAATTAATCATCTTCAAATATTGCATTGAATGCCAAGATCGAATACTGCACTTTAACAATTGAATAGCATTTGATAAATTTGTCTTTCTATAAAGTGAAGCTTAATGATTAGGTATACTTAGAGATGAATCGAGCTAAAATCATAAATTTCGGTTCTGTTGAAACTTTGGATGTGTTATCTGGTGTAATTTCTGGCTGATGAAGACGAATAATATCGATGAATAATATCTTTGCGGCGATTACTCAGCCATATCTTTCCATCATTCATAATCCAAATACCTTTTAACCTGAAACATCTGTGTAAAGGGATTATTCGGCTAGTCAATGGATTTATGTTTATGACATATACTAGGCTTCTGATTATTCATTTTCCTAATTAGCATCTTTTGTTTGAATAACTCCTGCAGCAATTTGTTTTATTCGCTCCGCATGACTATGTAAGCATTGAACAATAATATTCGTCACTTTCTTTTGTCGTTCTCTATAAAGCAGCTTTTTGGTCATGTTGACAAGTGAATCCATCAAAACAGCTTCAGTTTCTTCAACTTTTATATCGTCTTGTCCTCCTACTTCAGTTAATGATTCTTTACAGCCTTATTTCCTGGCCAAAAGTCGCTATCTCCGTAAACGGAAATGTTGATTGGTGAAATCGAATTCCTTTTTCTGCGTTCTCATTGAGTAGTTTTAGTACAGGTATGGCAATCCTAACATCAAACAGGGTTTCTTTTATTTTCATTGATATGCTCATTCTTTTCTCTATATTCTAGAATCAATTTATCTCTAAAGATATTATTATCTGTAACAGATAAGGGCTCTGTGCTCATCGACTGGTCAGATATTTTCTATTACAGTTAATAATAAACCTCTATTCAGAGGCTATCCTTCAACAGTTTTCCTTAACGTCTGTATCC
>JBKPPX010000444.1:0-20707 GCA_046733815.1 Thermoproteota archaeon
ATCCTCGGCTAATATATCGTGAGCCAACAACTATGCAATTGGGATCCTTTCTTAACTCTTCTACTATCTTTGGTATAGTTTCTGGCGGATGAGAAAAATCAGCATCCATTATCAAGATATTCTCTCCATTAGAAGATTCTATTCCTTCTAGAATAGCAGCAATAAGACCAGTTTTATCTTTTCTATGGATAATTCTAACCACACAGTTTTGGTTATCAACTTTAGAATGGAATTGCTGTTGCAGTGATACATCTGTAGTGATATTATTATGAATATAGTTTTCAACTATCTTGCCAGTTTGGTCCGGAGAGTTATCATCGACTACTATAATTTCTGCATTAATATTGGATGGAATATTACCCTTTATTGCATCTATTAATTTCAGGATATTTTCAGACTCATTATATGTAGGTATTATAATAGATAGACTAGGTATTTTTACTTCTGATGTTAAGGCTTCTCGATGCTCTAATTCCACTGTATACATAACTTTGCAACTAACCATCTATTAAGATTTTGACTCAATAACCCTACGTTTCTTATAGTGTTATCTTCTTAATTAAGGATATATTAATGAGGATATGAAAAAAGAAATAGCAGAGTATTAAGCTGTATATATAAATCATATTTAATGTTTGTTAATGTAGTATCTATAAAGTTACTTGTAAATGGTAAACTGGTCTATTATCTTTTCATTATTATTATTAGCATAAAACCTGCCTGTTAATGTTTTTCCATTATTTGTTATATCCACATTCAGTATTCCAAATCCTTTATACTGTTCAACAAAATAATCTTCTTTACCCGTAAACGAGTAAAGGCTAGCCCCGCCTGTTCCGACTGTAGCAAATATCTGCCCACCATCAAGATCTGTATAGGTGGTTTTATTTGTACTAGTTTCTATTGGGTGAGGTGGATTTTCATTATTGAATTTAATAGGATATGTCCTTTGATAGTTGTGATTATGTCCTTGAAGTACAAGATCTACTCCATATTGTTCAAAGAGTGGATGATATGTACTTCTTAAGGAAGAAATAGCAGAATGAGTACTTGGTATAGTATACATCTGTCTATGGTAATATACTACAATCCAATCTATATTTGGATCTGATGCTGCCTTTGAAAGGTCATTCTTAACGAAGTTATACTGTGCAGAATTTACAGCAAACGGTGTTTCTGTTGAAAGCGCAAGAAAGTGAATGTTTCGATAATCAAATGAGTAATATTGTTCTGTGAGCCTAAAGTGGTCCATATATTTGGACAACTTTCCAAGTTTCTCTATGTCATGATTTCCTATTTCAATTTTGATTTTGTCATCTATAGGATCCACTATCTTAAACCAGCAATCTGCAGAATCTTCATATGAATAGTCACCTAATCCAAGTACTAATTCTGGTTTTTTATCTAATATGTTATTCACAGTATCTGTTGTATCATCTGTACATCCCCAGTCACCTACAGCTGCAAAGTTAAAATCTGAAGGAGCGACGTATATGGGATGAGGTAGTTTCATCCCAATGGATACAATTGTTATCGCTATCACCAAAGAAGAAATGACAGAAATAATGACTAAAAACTTATTCAACTATGGGTGTCCCTATGTGTGTACGCGCAGGCTTTATGTTTAAATACTCCTTAATGATCCTTTTGGATTTTATGAAATAAATAAATTGTATAATTAGCAAGGTTGCTATGAAATATTTTTTGATAAGATAAACACAATTAATAATGTATCTGATACAAAAACTATAAGCGATCAATAGTACACATCTTGCTTTACAGAATATGAGATACACTTCCAGTGCTCTACAACAATGAAATCATACATAGACTTAATTTTGTATTCATTAACTAATAGTGATTCATTCCTATTCAGGTGGATAGGCAGACTCAGTACAACCATTTTTATTACGTTAAACAGAAAAGAAGATGAACACGGCTGGAATGGTATGTGAGATAGATAACATATCTCAAAGACCCATTATTTATTATATTTTAATAAAGGCTTTGTAATTTTTGGGAAATTACTTCTCTAAAACTCTCCTGTTAACAAGTAGCATAGTGTAGATGAAGTGAGGTTGCAACGAAATCAACGATTAGATACTTCTGTTTTATGCTTCAATGAAAACTAGAGAACAAACGAGAAATACTTTTTGCTAGAACTATCTACAGTGCCATATTATACCAGTAACACACGGGTAACATTAAGAGCAAACAAAAGATCGAGAGACGAGTTTTATTGCAAAAATAATTGATCAACAATCAGGATCCACGACAAAATCTTTTTTATCGCCTATCACGTGCTGATAGCATATAGGCTAATAAAGTCATTATTTGATTGAGTCAGAATACGATACGTATTTATTTTATGTATAATTTTGATATATAATATCAGCTATGAGTTTAAATGCTATTCATAACAACAGGATATGAGATTGTTTGTACTACTATAATATTCACGATATAGTTAAAGTTAAGTCAGAAGTATTATTATATGAACTTGAATATTTTGCATCAGATGAGTTTGCTGATGCTGATATCATTATCAATGTCAAGGACTCTATAACTTCTGGAATACACTTTAAAAGAACACTGACTCCAGATCCACAATCAGACTATTACAAAGTGATCTACTCTGAGCACTTTGGATCTCTCGGTGCACAGTTTTCAATTGAATTTTCAGATAAAGATATTACTATTGCTGTCAATAAATTGATAACCAAATCTAGGCATGTTATATACGTAAATTTAGTAGAGCCTATGTTGCGTTTTTTAATTATATCAAAGGGTTTTGTTCTTCTTCACTCTGCCTGTATTGATATTAAGGGAAATGGTATTCTTTTTTCTGCTCCCCCAGATACAGGAAAGACGACGACTGTATTAAAGTGCATCAAGAGTGGCTTTTCTTTTTTATCTGACGATATGACAATAGTGCGTTTACCAAATGAAGCCTTGTGTTTCCCAAAGCCCATGACTATAAGTGCGCATACGTACAAAACAGCTACCACAGTAGCAGATACCGATCATGACAAAATTCAGTACAAGTTACGTAGTTTGATCCATTCAAAAACAGGTAGGCAATTTATGCATAAACTTGCCCGGTATAATGTACCTATATTTACGCTGAATACCATAGGACAGGCAGTAATCAAACCCCCAAAATTTAAGATCGAAAGTCTTTTGCAGTCAGTCATTATTCAGGAAAAAACCAGAGTAAAAAGTTTGTATTTTCTGGAAAGAGATGGTAATGAGCAGACAGAAGAGGTTCCAACAAAGGTCGCATTGAGAAAAGCAATAGAAAATAGTGACGATGCGTTTCTATTTCCTCCATATGCTGATTTAATCCAGCATATTAATATTGGAGGCAAGACGGCAAAGGAATTGCTACAGGAAGAGAGGAGCTTGTTGGAAAAGTTTTTGACAGGAGTAAACTGTTGGATAATAAAAAGTGACAAAAGAGCATGGTATCAAATGATTATGGAAATTGATCAACCGAAGGTTAATAAATAAATATGAATATCTCTGTACTAAAAAGCATCAACTCATTATTTAATACAAGCAGCATAGACATTAATCAAAATGATCGTATGATCTCTAGTGTGAGCGACCTGAAGAACATGCAAGTTACCTGTAAGAGGCAAAGCTACGATATTTACAGTAGGAAGATGGATGGGGAAACACAATCAACAGATGAATTCTATAAATCTACGGAAGTATGCTGGTATAGATAAATGGTATTGAGGTTTTTAAGTTCTCATAAAGGCCTAATTTATATAACTTTAGGGAATCTTATAGGCGCTGCCGCTACTGGTGCATTTTGGCTACTCCTTGCTTTTATTCAAAATGCACATGAATATGGAAAAACTAACTATGAGATATCTATAGCATCATTGGCAGCAAGTGCCGCTCTTCTTGGCCTTAACACCACAGTTACTACTTATGTTGCAAAGGGCTCAAACAAAATAAACATACAAGCAAACCAGATAATCCTCATTTCTTGTGGAGTCGCTGCCGTAATAATTGGTTTCTTCAATTGGATGCTTTCATTCTTCGTCATTGGCATGGCTTTCTGGATGATGAGCACATATGAACTGCTTGGAAGAAAAATGTACAAACAGTATGCGTTTGTCACTATTGGAGCAAGGGCTTCGCAACTTGTTCTATCTATCTTGCTATATTACCTCTTTGGAATAACAGGTATAGCAATTGGTTTTATTATTTCTTTTTTTATATTTAGCCAAAGGTATTTCATTTCTACTAGACAGTTCAGTAGAGATTTTAGTGAAGTCAAAGATAAAATGAAGTTTTCATTGAATATATATTCTTTCAATATGTCTAATGCATTTCTGTTGTATTTTGATAAACTTGTTATTGCTCCTCTATTTGGTTACGCTGTACTAGGATATTATCAGCTTGGTTTTCAATTCCTACTATTTCTAGGAATGATTCCTATTAGCTTTTACCAATATCTTATTCCTGAAGAATCAAGCGGTCTAAAAAAGACAAGAGTGCGGTTTCTGGGTTTACTCGTTTCAATAGGGCTTACTGCTATACTATTTTTATCTAGTCCCTGGATATTGCAACATTTATTTCCTCACTATACTGCTTCTCTTAATGCCATGCGGATTATGAGCATAGGTATTATTCCTATGATGATAGTTTGGACTCTGAACTCAAAGTTTCTTAATACAGGTGATACCAAATATGTTCTATTTGGATCTGCAATTTATTTGGCATTCCAGATAAGTTTAATATTTTATTTAGGTAAAACGTTAAATGTAATTGGTCTTGCATTGGCTGTAGTACTTGCACTGATCGCGCAGGCATCATTTCTATATATATCGGACATACGTCTACAGCACCGACAAGTGTCTACAGCACAAGAATAATAACTATAATTCATGAGAAATTGGTATTATTTTATGTAGACATAAAGAAAAAAAGAAAAATAAAATTGTCTTTTTCTAGTTAACTTGTTGAATTTTTCAATGTAATTTCAGGATAAATACTTGAATATGCATTTTTGACAATATCAAAGTAATTTGTTGTTTGTATAGCTCCTGTGCGATCTGTACTTATGAGATTGTAGTTTGCTATCTGATGAGTATCAACATTCCACTGCCAGTATGCCATTCCCCAAGCACCAGCATCCTTGAATGTTTTAACAATGAGGTTAGCCTCAGTCTGATTTATATTACTTAGCTCTGGATTTATCTGAGTTACAATTTCTCCTTGTTCATTAATGTTACTCTGTCGTACTACATTATTCCATTCACCTATATACAGGGGAACTCCGGCCAGTTTTCCTGCTTGAACGAAAATATTGAGCCTATCTCCTTGATAACTGCCCGGAGAAGGTAAGCCATACAGGCTAATTTTGAATACAACGTTTGCTTTATTAGCTGGTGCCATTTTTGCCAAATTCTCCGAATTCAACTCTATAGGCCCCTTGAGATCTACTGGTATATTCATACTGTATGCTATTGTCTTTTGAGTTAATGTTCTCAATTCATTTGTAATTAATGTATTGAAGTTTCCTATCTTTTCCCATTGATCTACATTATGTACTTGAGGTTCACTCAGTATTTCATAGCCTAGCGTACTTTGATGAGAATCTACAGTACTTACTATTTTTTTCAAAAAGTCAGCCAATAGTGTCCAACCATCTGTTCCATTAACGTCCTTTACTGATCTATTCCACCAATCTGTCCACCATAATTGTGCAGCTGGATATCTTGTCCCACCTCCAGCACCTGAAGGATACATGGGATTATTTTCAAAAAGAAACGAAGGAAATCCGGTACCTCTTTGGGGATTCAGCCAGGATGATGTATGGAATTGATGGTTATCATACATGACTTTTATTCCCCATTTATCAGCCGCGTTTGCAACAGCATTTATTTCACTCATAAAAGAAGCTGGATCTTTTACATATGCTTCCCAATACAATACAAATCGTACATGATTCATACCTGCTTGTGATAGTATTCTAAAAGAATCTTCAAAATAATTTACCGGTAAATCATATGAAGACTCTCGTGCTTGCGGGTCGCGAGTATAAAAACCACTCATATCCACTCCAAGATAAGGCGCATCCTGACTAGTCTGCTGGGCTGACGCGACGCCTATCGCGGGAGTAATGATAATTACTATGCTAAGAATAATAGCTGGCGATATAAATTTTAATGAGTTAGTGTCTTTGTTCATTTTTGTAATTCAATCAATGGTTCTCTCATTCTCTCTTTTTTATATGTCTATCTACTCTTAAATAGTTGGCAACAGCTTCTTTTTTGTCACAGAATAAAATATTATAGATACCATTATATACCAATCTATAGAAAGCGATATTTTTCTTATATCTGTGAAACATTTAATTATAATAGAATATTTTAAAACAGCTGGACCCGCTTTGATGTATCAGCATCATCATCATCATACCATCTATTTGAATCAATGAAAATCTATATGAGACAGCTATTGCCTGCGTTTTTGATTTTGGTTTTGACTTTGATTGTTATTGCACCATTTTTAATAATATCGATTACAGCAGCCGTTACATCAGAGAGATTTAGTGATGTATTGTATGACACGAAAAGCGTCAGCTTTTTTTCAGTAGTTAATCAATCAAGAGCAGATGAACAGGAGATACATCCTACTAACAATTCTTCTTGCGTGAACTATGACAATAAGACTATGACGATAAACATTTGCGGGGGGATGGTTGACATGACAGCAGTTAATAGTATCATAAATAATTCAAAAGTCTTGAATCAAACATCTCCTAAAAATTGGTTTCTTAATGCCAATATTTCGATAGCAAAAGGAGCAACCCTTTTTATTAATTCTAGTGATACAGACTGGTTGAAAATTAATTCAACAACAGGAACTGCATATTCAATCGTAACAAAAGGGAATTTGCTCATAGATAATACAAAAATATCTTCATGGAATTTCACAAACAAGTCAGAAACTCTGCTGAATTCTAAAACAGAGCCTCGGAGTTATTTAGTAGTCCCTTGGGATAGCTCAGGGCAGATGAATATAACTAATTCAAATTTAAGTTATTTGGGATATGATAGTGGAAAAGATACAGGAGGCATCTTCTATTACGCAGGCGATGGTAGTGTTATTTCCAATAATTATTTTTCTTTTAATTATGTGGGCTTTGACGTATCCGGCGATGTATCAGATATTATATTCGCAAATAATACAATCAACAATAGCTATCGAGACGGATTGGTTGCTGATATCAACTCTACTAATCTTGAAATATCCAATAATGCAATCTACAATAACACAAATGATGGTATTGTTTGTAGACAATTATGTAAAAACATCTTGGTCAAAAATAACTCTGTTTATAATAACACCGGAAATGGGATCCTCTTAAACCAATCTGCAGTAAACTCAGAGATAAAGAATAATGCAGTCTATTATAACGGTCGTTCTGGTATAACACTATTCAATTCATCGAGAAATGTCATTACTAATAACACAATTGATGGAAATTTCTTTGGTATGGTACTTACCCAAAGCTCTCGTGACAATGCAATTAAACAAAATACAATCAATAACACCCTATTAAACGGTATTTCCATTTATGAACGCGCTAATAACAACACGCTCAGAAATAATATTATAACAGAATCTATCGGCAGTGGCATATATATTCAAGGTAAAGGAACAAGTGATAATATTTTTATCAAAAATAATGTGATTAAAGGAGCAAGCTATGGTATTCAATTTTTGAATGCTTCTAATAACATTCTCGTTGATAATACTATCTCCAATAATTCCAACTCTAATTATTATGGAAAATCAGGAAGCATCAATACTATATCTAACACTAAATTTAATCATACTACGATAGCCGTGTCCGATGATAATAGCAGGTTTCTCTTAGGATATAGTGATAACAGAGTTAGTGGAGTTTCTTCAAGAGGTATAGTAAATAAGGCTTATCCTACCAACACAACTATTCTGATACCTCCGGTGGGTAAAAACATAATTTTAGATACATATGAAATGAATGTAATTCCTTCCTCTAATCATGTTAATATATCCGCTTTTAGTGATAATTTCAAATCTAACGAAACATACAAAAAATGGTCAGAGATTTCATCACCTGCTTTACCTGTTACTACAACAAGGTATACGATAGGTGGATTTGAGCCCAACAAACAAATTGCTATCACTGTGAATGGTTCATTTTGGAACGCCTACACTTCTAATTCATCAGGATACATCACGTTCCTTTATGATGATGATGACAATAATAATAATGGTCGATACTACATACTAAAACGATTTGAAGCTGAAGCAAATAATGCCCCAGCCTTAGCAGCGATATTGTTCCTCGTAATTATAGTCATAGGCCTACTAACGCTATATTTCATTATTAAACAGCGTAAGAAAGTAAATAGCATCTATAGACATCAGGTCGGTTGACAAAAGATGAAAGATAGATAAAATAAAAATATGGTACGTACGATAAAAAAGCAACGACTCTGTTATCTTACGATTGGTGATTTTGAGGAGATTAATTCCTCCATTTTTCGGTTAATATCAAGGGCCACTTGAAGCAAATCTGGATTTAATTGCAATTTTCTAATAAAACCAGCTAACGCTTCAGTGTCTTTTGGTAAACATGCTCCCTCAAATGGTTTGCCGAATTGCGTTCCATAGTTTCCTATCCTCTTGTCCATCGAGACACCTAGACTGACAGCCTTATCATCTATTCCCATTTGCTTACATGCAAGGCCGATTTCGTTAAAGAAAGATATTTTGAGCGAGAGAAAACAATTAGAAGTATACTTTATCATTTCAGCAGCTTCCGGACTAGTAACGATAATATTGTCCGTTAATCGCTGGTAGATCTCTCTAAGTGGTTTAGAGGCATCTTTGTCGTCTTCACCTATAATTACTCTGTCCGGCTTAAAAAAATCTTCTAAAGCAGTATTTTGCCTTAAGAATTCCGGATTATAACATACATTATAATCCTTTCCAATCTTGGACGATGCACTGTTGTTTTGTAAATAGTTTATGACCACGCTTCTCATGGTACCCGGTAGCATGGTACTTCTAAAAACAATAAGATTAGGATTGCGTTGTTTTCCATTTAGAGTATTAAGTGCGTTTGCTATGTCATAGAGAACAGACATTAGTTGTGATAAATCCTGTTCGCCGTCATTCTTAGTAGGAGTATTTACACAAACAAATGAAAGGTCTGTTTTATCCATGATTTCTGAGACGCTTGATGCAACTTTATAACCATCATCCTTTAGATCATGTAGTCTTTGCTTAGAGATATCGTAAAATAGTACATCATGACCGAGTTTGTGGAAACCCTTGCCTGTTGCACTTCCAACAACACCTGAGCCGATAATTCCAATCTTCTTCACAATTAAGTTTTCACTCATTTTCCTCTTATAGACCTTCTGTGAGAATCCAATGTCAAAATGATATATATATAATCCTATATCTTTTTATTTTATAAAGTTTAGATTTATCTCAATAAAGTATTTTTCAGATAATAGATAGGTAAGTATTTAGAACAAAATTTTTCGGGTGAATTAACAATAACTTATATCTAATATCACATTAGGCAATGAGTATATAAAGAGGAAATACGAAACTCCGTTTAAATGAGCCTTGCGACTACTCCCTTTAATCTGATACTTCTCCCAGCAATTGCCTTGATGGTAGTCATAATTTCTCTTATCTCATTTTCAGTATTTCTTCCCTTTATGTTTGATACTCATGGACTCGGAAATGATATTATAAATTTTTCTAGAATATTCACAGATGAAGTAGGCAGCATCCTGCTCAAAGGTGCTCAAAACTTTTTGATCTATATCCCCTTAGGAATTATCGGTCTTTGGAGATGGGGAATATGGATATTTAAGAAATTGTGCTCGGTATGTTACGTCCCAATAAATCCAGGAAATCAAAAAGAAAATTATACGATGGGTATAATAACACCAGTCTATAACGAAAATCCGAGCGTTTTCAGAACAGCATTGCATTCTTGGCAATCAAATAATCCAGACGAATTGATTGCAGTAATTGATCAAAAAGATGTACCTTGCATCAGGATATTTCAGGAGTTTGCTCAAAATAAGCCTTGGGCAAAACTCATAGTTACTTCTAAGGCTGGCAAAAGACCAGCCTTAGCAGATGGAATACTGGCATCAAAATGTGAGATCCTAGCGCTAGTAGATTCAGATACAATATGGGCGCAAAATATAAAAGATAACTTGCTTGCCCCATTTCAAAATACTGTAATAGGAGGCGTAACTACACGACAGCATCCAATTGAGCGTACTTCCATATGGCAAAAGATGACAGATGTCTTTTGGGATATGAGAAATTATTATGATTTGCCTTCTCAAACAGCAATGGCAAAAGCATTGACATGTCTTTCAGGGAGAACATCTTTGTATCGCCGGAAAATAATTCTGCCTAAATTAAATGAATTTCTAAATGAGATCGTTTTTGGAAGAAAAAAAGAATCCGGTGAAGATAAATGCCTTACAAGGTTAGTACAGAGAGATGGCTGGAAAACTTACTATCAAAGTAATGCCGTAGTATTCTCTTCTGCAGCTTCAGACTTCAAAACCTTTTGGAACCAGAGAATTCGGTGGTCTCGAAATAGTCATAATTCAGATATTATCAGCTTGTGGGATGGATGGGCGTGGAAGAATCCTTATCTTGCTTTCTATATGATAGACAGATTTATTACAATATTCACGCTATTCTTTGGGCCAATATTCTTTGCAATTTCGCTTTATTTGAATGACTGGCTTGTAGCATTGTCCATTGTGGGCCTGTGGATTTGTGGTAGAGGAATAAAAATAATACCTCATTTAAGACGACATCCAAAAGACATATTGTTACTTCCAGTGTATGTTGTAATAAACTTTTTACTCGCATTGGTGAAGTTATATGCTCTAGTGACTATACGAGAACAGAAATGGATTAGAGGAGTACAAGAAAGAAGCGTAAGAAGCAAAGGATACTTTAAAAAGGTAAAGGACTTGGTTCTTACTACGGAGATCATCTTCAGTATTGTAATTTTCGTATTCTTTGTACTCCAGTAGGAGAAAAAGCCATCATAATTTACGTTCGAGAGCAATTTACTTGTATTAGAAATACCTTAAACTTTCTTTTCATAAAGACAGAATAGAAATGAGATCTTAGTCCAAGGTAGATGGTTGAAGAGAGAAGTCCATTCCTCAAAGCAGAAGTTCATTATTATAGTTCAAGAATAGTAAAACTGCTAAGATATCACTCTGCATATAATTATCCTCTATTGCAATTAGGATGACGAGAATAGCATTTTATTGTTTTGACATATTAGAGTAACTTTAAAGATATTAATCCATAGAGATGTTACTAGCTGCTGATAACTTTATGATATTTTTGTTCTTCCTCTTCTTGCTTATATTGCTCTGTCCAAGTCTTTGCTCATTTGAACAATTAAGATTTCTGCGTTGGTTCTCACATTCTATTCTGAATGCATCGAGCAGCTCATTTTCATCTTCAATTGTGCTTATGATCGCTTCCATTCCATATGAAGGAAAATCATCAGATGAACTCTCGGTCATATATCGTAAGTATTGGTCTTTATTCGTAAATAAACTTATATTCAAATAATATTATATTTACATTGGATTTCTAATTAATGATAATTGTTGCTTCGTGATTATGGTAGGGCAGTAGTAGTTGTTGTTGTTATTGTAGTCATTTCTATTGATGGGCATTTAGAATAAAAAACCCCTGCAACTTGACAACTCTGAACGAAATTCAGAACATTTGACATTATATGCCATTTGTTATATTCAAAAGTATATTATCTGCAATTATTAAAAACAATATATGTATCTTAATAAAACTAGGATGATATGATATATAATATGTATTAAAAAACATATTATGTACCCTTAAATAATCATTTCTATCTCTCACTTGGGGTTGCGCATATCTCGAATAAAGATAGAAGTTTGGATAATGCATTTATGTAAATATAATTAATCACCGACTCTGAGCAATCATAGCAGCATTTTCTATTATTTGATACTGCTATGTCTAAAATAACCGTTCATCTAAGCATCCAATTAATGGTTATTCTGTAGGATTACTATAATAAAGAACTCAATAAAATCATCTCGTTCTTTATTATGTTGTATTATATTACATAAAATTAAGTATACATAGATACAGACTTCTTAAATGAGATGAAAGCGTAATCGTTAAACACATGCATCCTGAAGACCTTGATTTTATATGGACATGTCATGAATGTAATGCTACTTTTGTTTTCCATTCTGACATTGATGAGCATAAAGAAAAGACTGGACATTCAGCAATTTCGAAATTTGATTTACATTCAGGAAAACTATTAGCTTAATCTTACTCATTAATCTTTCTGGTGACCAGAAGTTGCCATAGACGAGTGAATTCTAAAAATATTGTAATTGTAGATGTAGATTAAAGAAATACAAGTATGCTAGTTAGCTTCAATGATAAGCTTAGAGTTTAAGTGATTGCTTTATTTACGATTTACTATATGCGAGGAGCATACAAAAGTCTCAGTGATGACAAACGCATGTTTACATTTACATTTATATTTGTATCTATATCTACCATAATGTATCTATATAGCGTTCAATTCATGATAAGGCAAATATAAAAAATCAAAAAATTATCATCTCATGCAGATATATATTATCGTTGATCCAATACTATGAAGAACGGTGAACTACAACAGTACAATAGAATTCTAGTATTATAATTAGAGCCAATATTAACAAATGAAATTGCTCTGACCGCCGCAGCTCATGCATTTTTGTTTACTATAACGAGGAATTCTTCTATGACATTATTGAGATTAAAATTCTTTTATTCTTAATACCATATTAATAGACAAAAGAGATCAAATAATATATAACTATACATAGCTTATAATTGGGTCATTATTAAGATATTACTATATATATGCTCAACAAAAACATGTTACAAGAATTAGTAGTTGTTATATTATCGATAGTATTATTGACTGGAATATCCATGGCTACTTCAATACAATTCACAATCTATGGGCAGCAGCAGGAATCTAAGCAGCAATCCCAACCAAAACTCGAGCAGAACCAGACGATTGATATGAGCAAAATGATTAATCAGATTGGAGAACAAGTTGCGGCTGCAGATCCTGATAGCAATTCAACCCTTGTAGAGCAAGTAATTGTACAGCTGGCAGAACACACAGCCAAGACATCCAGCAAAGCAGAGATTAACAAGCAAATCAGCCAGATAGCTTCTGAAGTTGATAAAGATCCAAACGGTATTGTATCACAACTGATATCACATTTTGCACAAGATCTAGCATTACAGGAAGGAGGAAATGGATATGATGATGCTTTGGTAGGAGAAGAACAAATGCCATCTGTAGTACCAACGCTACCCGATGGAGCGGGCACTATTGAACATAATGACTCTGGACTAGAAGAAAAATAAATAAATAAATGAATAGGATATCGCAGCCTAGTTATATAGAACAGCAATTTCTGTACTTCCGACTATAAATTACTTTTGACTTATGTTAAATTTAATCTATCTTGCTAACTTGATAGCAAGCAACCAAATATAGAGTCTGCTCATGCAAGAAAACCTGTTAATCGTTAAGATCTATAAAGGTATAGTCTCTCATTCTAGGATTGCAAATCAACTAGTTGAGTTGTCTAGTCAAAAAACAACAATTAGCTGATTACATTTCTCATCGTAAATATTCCAAAAATAGCTAATCAAAAAAGATTAAAAAAAGGCATATTGTCTTGATTTATGATGCTTCCTTTATGGCTCTGAAAATACTTTGAGTTCTTGAGGACTTCTCATCTTTTTCTTATATTCTCTAAGATACTCAATTGCCTCTTTCTCCGATTCAAATCGTGCTTCTCCTCTAAATGATCCATTTTTATCAATTAGAGTAATTATATTCCAACTTCCACTTTTTCCAAGTCTTTTTACAACATACATCTTCTGCATTATTATAGAGTTGCAATAATAAAAGATAGATCTAACTTTCAAACAGTATAATAACTGGACTAACTAACAAGCAATTCCTTTAGGTTTGCTAAGGCTTTAAAGTATTGCACAGAATCATATACCGATTTATTATCACCAGAAGGGCTATCTATGCTCTGATGTTGACAAATTAAACAAATATACTGGGAACCTGGAGAGTAAAATTTCAATCTCATATAATGCGTATCTGAGCTTAATGAACAATTTTTTTTATTTTATATAATGTAAACTAAAAGGAGCACAGACGTCTGGATCTTATATCATTGTATTTATGCATATGATAGGATTAATGTCTCTTCAACAAATCATCAATGCCTGTAAGTTAATCGTTCTTTAAAGTTCTAGAATCATATCAGCAAGTCTAGCAAGTCTAATAGGTTTTATTATTATTTCCACTTTTTTATTTCGGAAAAAGGGATCGTTATTCAATTCTTCTTTTATATTTTCATAAGCCGTTATTATCAGTATTCTGGCAGATGGAAATTTGGCAAAGATTTCTCTTGCGGCTTGAAGACCATTCTTTAGTCCTGGCAGTTTATAGTCTATGATTATCAGATCTGGCCTGTATTTTTCAAAATCTACTAACGCGTCATCAGCCGTTGTTGAAGTTGCAATTATGGAATGCCCCTTTGTCTTCAGATAATCCTTGTATAACTGAAGTATATCATGTTCATCCTCTACTATCATGACTTTACGAATTTGTCGTTGTTGCCGCTCTATCTCCATATAATTATATTGGAAATATTGTTAAAAAAGATATTATTATTATACACTATAAATTAATTTTTAAAACTTGATATTATTGCAACTATGAGTATAAGATAATATAAGGAATAACCTTTTGATTATGGCTATACTGTATTACTTTCTATTTAATGCTATAATAATATTTAGGATGCGGATGGATTAAACCCCAACGAATATTCAATAATACTAGTCAAAATTAACACTCACTAGTTTACCTGTTTTGTTTTTTCTAGTCTAGTCGTCGTAATAACCTACATGTGAGGGACCTAATGAATTACATAATAAGGAATAGGTTGCCAATGACATCATTAAACCTTAGCATTGTACAGCTCGGCACAATTTTTCACGTTCTAATCATTGCATTTCAAAAAGTTCTGATTGATTATAAAATTGATTCTATGGCATAGTTAGTATAGGCAACGACATTTTCTTTCACATTAATAATTGCCAATGAATTGATATTACGAGGGTCATGACTATCCATTATTAAAATAGACTTGTTTGCCTTTAGGATAAGAATCATGCGATATTCAACTCTGAAAAGGCGCGGATCTAGCGACATTTATAAACTAAATAATCTGGTCATGCAGATGATGATGGCCTGAACCTCAGTAGTGCGCCGATTTTTCCTAAGCTGGCCAGCTGTGCACCCTCTTCTGTTCTGCCGGATATGATTTCTAGCTTACTACCGGTCATTATAGTCATCTCCTCTAAGTAGTCGACAATGTCTTTTTCAACTGTTTCATAGTCAACTGCTCCACAAGAGGGACAAGGTTTTGATAATATCTCCTGCCTTGCTGAAATCAGTCTAGATCTATCAAGAAATTGCTCTTGAATGTTATTACATCTCCTACATTTCACATCAATTTTTAAATAGCCAATGTCATCTGAAACGATGACAGTCTCAACAATACCATTTTTTAAGGCTTTTATCACATCAAAGATCCCATATATGCCAAGACCTTTTCCCGAGTATACCTCACTCATGAACTTTTTTAACAATTTTTTTTCTTCCATAAGACGATATTCTGTCATTACCCCTTGTTCCTGAATCTTGTCAATGAGTTCTCTGACTCCTTCATTCCCAGAATATGAAGAATCGAGTGTGGAAATAACATTATTCTGTAATCTATAATCAAGATATTCTTCTCTAAGAAAGTTATCCTTGGTTGGTCCAGGTCCTCCTACAATGATACCTCTGACTTTGAATTGGTCAACAAAGACTTTTTGCGCATGGTCTGCTACTCTATGATAAAATTCATTTAATTCGTTATCGCGAAGCCGTTCAAATCTTCTGGCAGATTGACCCCCTTGTCGGTGTTTTCCTGCGACACCAGAAGTTAAAGTATCTATGACCTCCCATCTATCTCCTGTTAGAATCCCAAGACCTGCCTCCTGTGTATCTAAAGCTAATATTCCTGTTACCTTATCGTCTTTCATCATATCTTTCAAATGATCTATCCAAAAATGATCGTCACATCGATAAAGATTAATTTGAACCGGTTTGGGCGGAATGACTGAATAGAGTTCAATTTTTTCTGTACCAAAACCTTTACCCGTCGGAATAGCGCCGCAGAAAATGACAAGACCATTTTCAGGCGGTTCCTTGAAGAGTTTAAGATGTTCTATGGTTCTATTTAAGGCATCTTGTACATGTGTTCTCGTCAGATCAGACTTTATGTTCGACGCAGTTCCTGCCTCATTTCGTAATTGAGAAATAATATCAAAAATGGGACGTCGTGGAGGAATATATACAGTCACTAACTCTGTTCCATGACCTGATATATTCGATAGTTCATTAAGCATTTTCGTAAGTTTATACCTTTTAACAGAGTCCCATTTAGACTGATTGGTATTTGAATTCATTGCAGCTAATAACAACGGAATTGAAATGTAACGTATATAAGGCTATCAAATATTAGTATCGGAAAGATATTTTCAAAGCCACTTGTTAGTTAGCATACCTATATAATACCTTAAAAGAAAAGATATCATCAAGTTATCTTTCTTTGAAAGTACAAAAAAATTAACGGATGCGAAATTATAAATCAGCATCCAATGAATATAAATCTATATACAATGCTTCCTAAGCTTGAATATATTAAACAAGCAAGAATTAGATTAAGTATAACACAACGGAGATTGGCACAACTTGCGGGTATCAGCACCTCCATGATTAATCAGATTGAATCAGGTAGATGCAAACCCAGTTATGAAACTGCTAGAAAGATATTTGAGATTTTAAGTTCTTTAGAAGGTCAATCATCAATGAAGGCTGGCGATATATGCAGTCGTAAATTGATTTCTGCACAAAAGCATGAAACCCTTCATGCTGTAATCAATAAAATGAGAAGTAATTCGATAAGCCAGATACCTGTATTCGATGGTTCTCGCGTTGTAGGAATATTGAGTGAGGATGCCCTTGCAAAAAGCATGGTAGAAAAAGATGAAAAGGAACTACGAAATATCATGATTATGATAATAATGGAGCCTCCGCCACCAGTTGTTGATGTATCAATGCCCGCAAAGGCTCTTGTACCTTTAGTGCGGTTCGCCAAATGTGTGTTGGTCAGCGAAAAAGGAGATGTTATAGGCATAATAACTGTAACTGATATTTTAAAAATGGTAGAATAGTAGAATAATAATAATAATAATAATAATAATCAGTCATGTAATTTTTCCAGACCAATGCAACAGTCTGCAGACTTTATACATTCACTACAAATATTCAACTCACTATTTTCCGGCAGTGAGCATTGACATAATGCACATTCCTTCCTTCCTTCTGCTTCCTTTACATTTTCCCTTATCAATATAGTTTCATAAACGAAAAGGATATTTGAACTCTTTTGTCAGTTTTTGACTCTTCTTATAGATTATTATTGTCAATCTATGATATCTTGAAGGAACGGTATATTGATAGAATTAATCGTAGAAAAGTAATTTCCACGATTTATGATGATCAATAATTTAGCATTGGAATACAACTTTCTTTAAACACAAATGAATTAAAATTCCTTACAGCATCTTCTACCGCCTTATGAAACATCCCTTATGAAACATCGGAAATGAATAATGCAAAGCATACAAGGTCTTAGAAGGCTAGCTACGATAATAGCTAGATAGATAATCGTCAAACTGTCTTCTTATTGCTTTACAAACTATAGCAAATCAGGTTCTGGCAATGCATGAACAGACAAAGTACACAATTAAGATAATACAAATTTGTTCTTATATTTTAAAATCGATTATAGGTATATCCAGTAGCAGCAGATTAAAGTAAAAACAATACCTAATTAATCATGTAGGAATTATAATTACAAAATCTTCGAATCAATTTTTAGCTTGCCTATGAGATTATTCAAATAACTCTTAAATGCTTGTAGGACGTTCAACCTTTTTCCATAGTGTTCTGTTTTTATGATCCATCAGTTCAACATTATAGTTATCAATCAATTGTCTCCTGATAAAATCAGATTCTTGAAATTTTTTTTCAGTTCTAAATTTATTTCGAAGTACAATAAGGTCTTCAATTTCTTTTCTTTCCGTATTTGCAGGCTCTAGCACCCTAAGCCCTAGTATTTCCATGCACTGGTTGAAAGATTCTAGAGCTATCTGAGACATATCAGAGGTGAGACTTTCGTCCGCAGCGTAGCGGTTTATAGCCGCAACAAATTTCATAAAAATTGTAAGAGCTATTGATGTATTCAAATCGTCTTCTAATGCAGCCGTAAATTCTTTAATAGCCTCGTCAGATAATAATTCTATGGCCTTGAGCTGTCCTCCATATCCATCTGCAAATCGCAGCTCATAGGCGCAGGTTTCTATCTGGCGCCATCTCTGTATGGATTCTAAAAGAATTTGATTTGAGAAATCAAGAGGTTTAGAATATTGCACTGAAATACAAAAAATCCTTAGAGAGTTTGCTCCCCATCGATCAAGGCTTTCTCTAACAGTTATTATATTCCCAACAGATTTTGACATTTTTTCAGAATTAATAGTAACCATGCCGATATGTAGCCATAACTTTGCGAATAGTTTATCAGAGAAGGCCTCTGACTGAGCAATTTCATTCTCGTGATGTGGAAAAATAAGGTCATTTCCACCTCCGTGTATCTCAAAAGGATTTCCAAAATATTTCAATGCCATTGCAGAACATTCTATGTGCCATCCCGGCCTGCCTTTTCCCCATGGACTGTGCCATGACGGTTCGTCCGAAGAAAATTTCCATAAGGCAAAATCAAGGGGGTCACGCTTTGACTGATCTATTTCAACTCTTGACCCTGATTCCAATTCTTTGATAGTTTTCTTTGATAATTTACCATATGACGAAAAGGACTTTACACGAAAATAGACACCATTACGTGATATATATGCATAATTCTTTTTGATAAGCCCTTCAATAAGGTTTATCATTTCTTCTATATGCTCGGTTGCACATGGAAATAGATTAGCTAGCCGTACATTCAGACAAGAGAAATCTGTAAAATAATTTTTAATATATTTTGTTGCTATTTCTTTTGCAGTTACTCCTTCTCTTTTAGCACGACAAATTATCTTATCATCTACATCAGTAAAATTTTGAATAAAGTTTACGTCACATCCCTTAAATTCAAGGTATCTGCGTAGGACGTCAAAAACAACTATCGTTCTTGCATGGCCTATATGAGAGTCATCGTAGACTGTCACTCCACATAGGTAAATTCTAACAGTTTTGTTTTGTATGTTAATCTCTTCAACAGTCCTTGTAAGTGTATTGTATAATTTCAAATTACAAGACCTTCAATCATAAATATTCTAACTACTCGATTTATCAGAGATCTTTCTCATAAAATATTTTTAGATATCCACAAAAATCCCATTATCAATTATATTGACTTTATATGTTGTTAGTTTTACGCCTTCTAGATAGTCTAGCAATTCACCAGTCTTGATATTGTAGTGCCAGGAATGTAATGGACATTCAACTACTTCGCCGTCAATTTTTCCTGGGGCTAAAGAACCATCCTGATGACGACATAGCGCCTCGACGGCATAATATTTGCCATTTGCGTAGAATAAGGCAATTCTTGTGCCATTTATAGTGATCTCTTTACCATGATTGTCTTTGATTTCTTCCTGATGGCCTACTCTGACCCATGTCATTACGATTCTTCCTTAATAGCACAAACACGGCTATAAAATCCTATCAAGGTTTATTGAAGCGGTTACTTTTTCAATTTTTTTGTTACTAGATAGGAAAGCTAAATAACTTATATCATCGTGTTGCTTATAATTATCAAAGATTTCTACAACGATCATAAGCGATCTTAGTTCTAAAGATCTGTGTAATAATAGAATACGAAAAAAGCACGTAGGCAACATTTGTCATATTATTACAATATCGAAGTCAAAGCATAGATATATGATAGCTTTTATTAATGGTAATTAAGTTAATAAAAATATTTTTTCATCATAATATAACTGATTTAATTAATACAGCTTTTATAGGAATTTGCTGGTATAAGATTTGTTGAACATTTTGATGAATTAGCGATCTTTGAACTTGTGTCACACGGATAGATGTCTTTTCAATAACTGAAATCGCAATATACAAAATAATTTAAATGAGTAATGTACCTTTCACAATCGCTACAGGAGAGGAGGGAGAACTAATAAAGATCCTGACTCTATAGAAGATTAAGAATAATTAAAATCTATGAGCAAGAATGTCTAATATTGCAACATATCTGGTTGGAAAAAAAGAGATCTATTTTGTCGTATCAATTCAGACTCGAGCTTTTCTAATTGATTGTATCATACTGCAACGAAGCTCTGAACCGTATTCGAAGAAATTGTATATTGTATATATATGTGTGTATATAGATACTTACAACAC
>JBKPPX010000445.1:0-3609 GCA_046733815.1 Thermoproteota archaeon
ACAATTATTAGATAACATCAACACATAAACCATAATAAATAGAAGCTAAATATATAGGAAGTAATTGCTCTATATACAAACGTTGGGTTTTTGAAGTAATGATTAGTATTATTAATAGCAATATCAGAATTTACTTATAGATATCAAACTTTACTACAATAGAGCATTTGCCTTTAGATGAATACTTCTTAATTGCGCAAAAATATATGATCAATTATTAAATTGGGAGAAAAAGCGAGAGTATAGTTTCAAGTCTTGCTTACTCTGGACTTGCTGGCTAATTCATCTACTGTTCATTTTGCTGGTTTAGCCCCCACTTTGTCCTTACTTTTTCTTCTAGTTTGTAGAAAACAAACCTGTCAAATAAAAGTCCAATTGCAAAGATGGTTATCATTGTTGCTATAATTTGCCCCATAAGTTGAAATTCTCTCCCAACTAATAAGACGTGTCCTAAACCCACTAATGTTGTTATCAACATCTCTGCTCCTATCAATGCGTGCCAAGCAAAAGACCAGGCTTGTCTTATTCCTGTAATTAATGATGGAGTAGCAGAAGGTATTATGACAAGTCTGAACAAAGATGTTCCTTTAGATCCCATATTTTTTGCAGCACGTATGTAGATTGGCGAAATGTTTCTAATTCCACTATAAGTTGATATCATAACTGAAAAAACTGAGCTCATAATTACAACGAACAATATACCAAAATCATTTAAACCAATCAATAAGATAGCGAAAGGAACCCATGCAATGCTTGGAAATGATTGTAATCCTACAGCAAACGAACTCATTGTCTTTCCAAAACTATTGAATTTTACCATAGCTAAGCCGATTGCTGCTCCCATTCCAATAGAAAGAGAAAACCCTATAAGAAGACGCCATATCGTAACTGCTATACCATAGATCAACGAATAATCACCGATTAGATTTAGAAATGATTGTGCGACAATAAAGGGTGATGGCAGAGATACTTTGGGCCATATCTCCAACATGAAAATCAGTTGCCATACTCCTAGAAACACAGCTAAAAAGAGAAGTATATTAGCTGTATCCTCTATATCGATCCTCTTTCTTTTTATAACCGACCTTTTTTTTGCACTATATTGCGGTTGCGGCTGCGATGGTGTTTGCAATTTTATCGTCTTCTTCTTCTCGTTTATCACTATTGGAGTCATCTTGCTTTGATTCTTGTACAATCGCATGAGTGATTGATTCTATAATAGGATGATCTAAACGTCTGGGTCGTGGCAAATCGACTATAAACTCTTTTTTTATATTACCTGTTTTAGATGACAGAACTATTACTCTGTCTCCCAAATATACAGCCTCACTGATATTGTGAGTTACAAACAGAATTGTTTTGTTGTTATTTTTGTGAATTTGTAATAATTGATGGTGTAACATAGTTCTTGTTTTAACATCTAATGCAGCGAAAGGCTCATCCATAAGCAAGATACTTGGATCAAGAGCAAGAGCACGAGCGATAGCCACTCGCTGCTTCATTCCACCTGATAGTTGATGAATATAAGCATTAGCGAATGTTGATAATTGAACCATTTCAATATAATGCATAGCAATTTTTCTTCTCTCATTTTTGGAAACATTCTTGACACGTAAGCCAAATTCAACGTTTTCTAAAACAGTCAACCATGGAAAAAGAGCTGCTTCTTGGAAAACGACTATTCTGTCCGGCGTCAGAGGATTAACTGTTTTACCATCAATCTGTATTTCGCCACTATATGAATTTTCAAGTCCTGCTAATATATTAAGCAAAGTAGTTTTACCACAACCAGATGGTCCTACAATAGTAACAAATTCTCCACTCTTGATATCTATGTTGATATTGTTCAAAACGACCTGTGTAGACGTATCATTTTTGGTGTAAATCTTGGAGAGATTGTTGACCTGCAATTTTATCCCATATGATTGTGTTTTCAGAGATGACATAATGCCAAAATAGCAACCTGTATATTGTAATATAAGTCTGGTCTAATATGCAAAGAATGCAATAAAGATGTAATTTTAGCATCTAAATATTCCATCTGTTATAGATAGTTTCTAATACCTAGCTATATTATACTTCAAGACATTATAGTAGTATTGTGATATTATGTATATATTAATACAATTAAATCCAATCTGATTGAATAGGATAATAAATTCTCCTCCTAGCATCTTCTAGACTGTTTTTTTCTGTTATCAATCCTTGTTCTTTGAGTTCGTCTACCGCACTTTGAATAGTTCGTCTAGGCAGACGAGTTAGGCGCACTAACTCTGCTTGTTCTATAGGATGTTTTGTCTTTATAATATAATAAATGAATTTTGAAGCAGGTCCGCCTTCCGGTTCTTTATGAAGGATCGATACACCGAAGGAGGCTCTAGATAAAAATCCTCTTCGCTGGGATTCCACAGATGCTACGATATCATAACGAACCTCAGATAAATTCACGCGTTGACCAAATTCTGCTATTAAAGCAGATTGCTGAGTCTCTAAAGGTGCTTCAAAAATAAATCTATTTGGTGGATATTTTGAAGTAAGCGCAGCAACAAAATTCCATTTTATTAATCCTCTTTCATCGTAAATACCGACATTTATTCCTTCATTGGCTTCAAGTATTACCTTGTCTGCACCTATGTTTAGTGCTTCCTCAACCTTTGACAATGTTTTATCTATTCCAATCTGATGACGAGGATCTTTTTTTCCTATCTTCCAATGAGAATCAAGATTTACAGACAGTATAGTATCAGTAATCTTTTTCTTTTGTTCCTTATTTAGATCAATATTATTTTCGCCAATTTCTATTATATCAAACCCAACTTTAGCAGATTCTTTAACGAATTTATCAAAAGAATTTTCCATAATAGCATATTCTGTAATGGTACTTCCAGTAGATACCAAAATATTAAAATCATGATAAAATTTTATTTTCCTCTCCAGCTGAGATTCGGACATTAGCAATGGATATGCGCCATAAATCTTTACCATATCTATTAGAGGTGCGATTATCTCAAGATTTTCTCTATCTAGCCCTTGCATCTTATCTACTACAAAAGTTAAACCTTCTTTTCGAGGTTTTTTTTTATCTATTCTATTTTTGGCTAGATCGTCAAGCAATTGATATATGTGTTAAAATGACATATATTGAACTTCCGATACGAGCAAAGCGTGCTAAATATATAATATTTATGATCGTTTTTTGCGTATATTATTCATACTTTGCATATTTGAAAGCAGTCATATACACACATAGATAATAATTACCGTCATATGGATACGAAAACAATATCTGCTAAAGCTGCAGCTGCAATTATTCTTATTGCAGCAATTGTTATGATTATTCCTGCAGCTCCAGCATTTTCTCAAACTACAGACTCTGGTATTAGCGGAGAAAATGGCAGCACAGTAAAGAAGACTTTGAGGATTGGCTACTTTCCAAACATCAATCACGCACAGGCAGTAATAGGTTTGGGGAACGGTACATTTCAAAAAGCTTTAGGAAACAATGTTGATGTCAAGACATTTATTTTCAACGCAGGTCCATCAGCAATGGAAGCATTATTCGCAAAGCAAGTTGACGTAACATATGTTGGTCCCAATCCTGCAATAAAT
>JBKPPX010000446.1:0-6308 GCA_046733815.1 Thermoproteota archaeon
GCCCATAGCCCATTCATTTCAGTAGCACCATCTATGTTTGAATTAATTCCACCCATCATATAGTGACATACTGGTCGAATTTCAATTGGCTCATCAATAATATCTACTCCGGAAAATTTGATGCCTATTTCTCTTATTCCGGCAAGACGCTCCTTTATCCGCTCGGGTCCTAGATGAGTCAGATCAAGTTTTAAACAGTCTGCACCAGATTCATGTTTAAATCCTTTTCCTTCCTGAATTTCTCTAATCATTGAGCGTGATACTACATCCCTTGGGGCCAGTTCGAGCTTCTCCGGAGCATATTTTTTCATAAACCGTTCTTCTTGATTATTTATAAGATAACCGCCTTCACCTCGTGCGCCTTCCGTAATTAATATGCCTGATGGCAGAATACCCGTAGGATGAAACGGTACAAATTCCATGTCTTTTAAAGCAAGTCCGGCACGATATGCCATATCTAAACCGTCAGGGGTAGAAGAGTAAGCATAGGTAGAAAAGCTGTAAATTCGTCCAGCACCGCCTGTACATATTATTCCTGTGAGAGATTTGAATTTGATAAAGTTACCTGTCTTCATTTCAATAGCTGTCAGACCTCTAAAATTATTTCCTTCCCTTAGGATCTTGGTACAAAACCATTCATTATAGAAGTGAATATTATCATATTTAAGACATGTATCATATAGTGTTTGCATCTCATAAAATCCTACTTTATCCTGTGCGTATGTGGCCCTTGGAAATGAATAACCACCAAACTTACGCTGGCCTATCCTGCCATCCTTCCTCCTTGACCATGGCATTCCCCAGTGATCTAGCTGGTAGATTTCATTCGGCATATTTGACACCAGTCTTTCTGCCACATCTTGATCGGCAAGGAAATCGCTACCTTTGATAGTGTCATAGAGATGGGATTCTTGATTATCACCTTCCTCCTCAAATAGAACGGCTGCCGTTCCACCCTCCGCAGAAATAGAATGGGAACGCATGACCTGTACCTTTGAAATCACCGCAACGCTCAGGTTTTTATCTATGGCTGCAGATGAGATAGCAGCTCGCAGTCCGGCTAGACCTGATCCTACAATAATAACATCATGAGAAATAGTATCCGTCAAGTACCAATATCGACCTCGTATGATACGAATTGTGTTAATTGATTATAATGCGTATAGTTTAGCATCCTTACCATGATTTGATAATACTAACAATTATGCTTTATTTATTATAACCTAAGAAACACCCCTCTCTAATAATCAAGTAAATCCAGAAAACCTAATATCTTAGCCTTGTGGACAAGTTGAAAAGTTTACAATGTCTCTTCGAAAGAAATATTGTGATTTATTGTTATACTCAGTCATCAAAAGAATAATATTGCTTTTGCACTACAGTGCTTCTGACAATAGTAATAATAGCAATCAATGTTTTATTGACTGTATTAACTCAAGGTAAAAGATATAGTTGTACATGCTCTATTCTTTATACCTATATTGACATCTAGAAATAGAATTATTAGAACATCTATTATAACAGATAGGAGTTTGGATTATTTCACTGGTACCTTCTTAGTCTCTCTTAAAGAAATACAGCAAAAGCCTTATCTGGATTTATAAAAAGGGGAGATGGTCTCCGTCTGTCTCTCTTTTGCTTATGGAAGAGTTTCATAAGTAATAAACCAAAAAAGTGATACTTCAAAAGAAGAAAGAAAAATATCTGAATTGTACATCAGATGACATACACAAATTACAGAAGAAAAAGATTAGATTGTTTCTGCACCTATAGATTGCAATTGAACCTGATAATAGTAATAATACTACTACTGATGGAATCCATATTTCAATAGCAACAAATATTTGCTTGCTTTTCTTGCTTATGCTGAACAGTTTCTGCGTTCTTGCAATGTAATAAGTAGGGAAAGCATCCTATAAGTTTCAACTGAGGATGTTTAGTAATTGGTATAATCTCCAAGCCTGAAAGTTTGTTTGCTTGTGAGATTTAAGTATCATCGCTATCATCATCATCATTACACATCACCTTCTTTCATTATTATATAAGAGAAGAAGCATAATAGAAAGCACAATTACGTATATATGATAGAACTGAATATGTTTATTGTTGGTGACTACTTTCTATTTACTAAAAGATAAATGTAAACCAACGCATGCTATTATTATCCGCTAGTTAGTTGGTCCATCTACTAGTTTTTGTTGAGTATTATAATAAAAAGGTGATTTGTTAACTTGAGAGCGGTTTCAATTTTCTTTATCTTTATTAGATGCAGCTGTAGTATAATACTTTGCTAAACCAAACCTTTTATAGATATAATTAAGTTCTTTAACCTGTTTACCTAATATACAATAATAATAATAAAGATATGCCCATAGAATATAAAGGTAAGGTATTTCTAGCACCCAATACTTCTGATGAAGAAATAGTTAGTAAGGCCAAGCAAAAATTAGTTGAAAACGGTATCAATGAGGAACATATTCAAATAAACTATAATATACAAGATCTAGAAATTGGTGATCTATACGTCAGTTATGAACCTCCTGATCTGGTAATTAGGAATGTCTATGATAAAAAGAAGAGTGGAATTACGAAGATGAAGAGTAAAGGAATGATAAAGATCTAGTGCAGAATATTATACAAGCTTTTTGCCAATTCGTTTACTTTCTTTTTACTCTCAGTTCCATCACTCATTGACCTCACTGTTACCTGTCCTTTCTCAATTTCTTCTGGTGCTACTATCACTGTTAGAACTGCATCTTTTGATGCTGCATCATCAAGTTGTTTTCTAAGCACTCTTTCATTAAGGCTATAGTCTGTATTAATTCCGCTGTTTCGTAAAATTGAAACTATATCTAATGCAGAAGCCCTTATAATGCTTGACGTATATGCAACATACACCATTTGTTTGGGCATACTTTTCAGAATTCCTTTGTTTTTAAGAGCTATCATTATCCTTTCGACACCTCCTGCGGCACCAGTTGCACCAATATCCTGTCTGCCAAAAGCATGAGTTAATCTATCGTATCTGCCTCCTCCTACGAGTGCACCCAGTTCAATAAAAGGATCAAATGCTTCGAAAACTACTCCCGAATAATAGTCTAGCCCTCTTACAATTCCGAGGTTTACTCTGACATTATCAACTCCCCTAGATTTTAATGAATCCATTAACTCTGCAACTCTACTCCAATTTTCTAATCCCTTTAGATCAGCTTTTGAATAAACTTCATTGATAGTACCTTTTATACCTGACAGATCAATTAGCTGTTGAAGCGCAGATAAACTAATTTTGTCTTTGTATTCCTTATATAATTCTGATTCACTCTTCTTTGCAACCTTGTCAACTGCTCTCAACATATCAGCGACTATTTGTCCTTCTGTCACTCCAAGTTTCTGTTGAATGTATTCCTCAATTAACTGTCTATCATTGACTTCAACCATAACATTTAGTCCAAGTTTTTTTAAAAACAGTGAAACGAATTCTATTACTTCTACATCGGATTCTTTCCCAGGTGAGCCGTAGATCTCAATGTCCCATTGATGGAAATACCGATAGCGTCCGGCTTGTGGTTCGTCATATCTCCATACATCGGAAAATGACGCCAGTTTTACAGGCATCTTCAAGTCTCTCCTTGTTGCTACGAATCGAGTTAGACCAATTGTAAGATCAAATCTTAATGCAATATTTCTATGCCCTTTGTCTGTAAAACTATAGATTTCATTTGATATCGATGCTCCAGCCTTCGCTTCAAGCGTCGCGAGTGTCTCTAGAGGCGATGGCTCCATAAGCTTGAAGTTAAAGAGACGTGCGGTATCTATGAATTTTTCCTTAATATAATTAATATTATGGAGCTCTTCTGATTCTATGTCTCTCATTCCACGGGGAAGTTCTAATTTCATAATGGAACGCAGTATTTTGTTGACATTTAGATTTTACGATCAATTCTAATAAAACCTAGATTTGTACAATATAGTGACAACAGGGTTTCGATATCTCGATCATATGACAGATGCGATCGTTGAGGCTTATGGTTGTTCTCTAGATGAGGCATTTGAAAATTCTGCCAAGGGACTTGTCAATACCATGATTGATCTCAAACAGATTTCTCCCGACCAAGAATATGAAATCGTAGCCAAAGGATATGATGCCAAAAGTTTACTTTATGATTGGTTAGAGAAAGTAATGCTAGGAATATTGATTGATAATATTGCGTTATCAGATTTCAAAGTTAAAATCTCAGAAAGAAATAGCAATTATTATCTTAAAGGCATTGCTAAGGGTGAAATATTAGACCTAAAAAAACACCATTATAAGGTGGAAATAAAGGCAGTCACCTACCATGAAATGGAGATTAAGCAAACAGAAAATATAATTACGACCAGATTCTTATTAGACCTATAATTTCATCGTTTTTAACATTATTTTTGAACTTTATCCATATTATTCTAACATAAAAAGAAAATAGGAAAATATATTATATTTCTTTATATGAATCATAGTATCTCTATTGTAGAAAAATAGACGTTTCCTTTAAAAATTAAAAAATCTTAAATATCAAAAACGTCATCTATGTCATAGAAACATGAATGTTGAAAAAAAAGCTTCTAGTGCGCACGCAAGCGGTAACCAAGCCTTAGTGGAGCTTTCTGAAAAAAATTTTGATGAAATAGTAGGCGGAAACAAGCCAGTCTTAGTAGACTTTTGGGCGACTTGGTGTGGACCATGCCAATTTATGCTTCCTATTTTTGACAAATTAGCAAAAAAATATGGCGATAAGGTATCATTTGGCAGGCTTAATGTTGACGATAACCAGGGAGTGGCAATGAGATTTGATGTGTATGCTATTCCAACATTTATCATCTTCATGAATGGCAAGGCTATTGATAGAGCTGTAGGAGCCGTGGGAGAAAAAGGTCTGGAAGGACTGCTTCAAAAGTATCAATAGTAAATGCAATCGTATACACAACACATATCAGTATATTTGTGACAAATGACTTGACTGTATAGCAAGTATTACTATCTTTAAATATATCCAAATGCAGGATCCGTTTTTCTTTTCAGTTTCAGAATCTTATCGAAAGTTTCTTTCTCCTCTTCATTTAATCGATGATGGAATCTCTCAATCAACATTTTTGCCTGTCTGCTATTCAGATCTGTATAGAAAAGATCTTCTTCGTTGATTTGCCTTCCAATAGATGGACCTTTTATAGAAACTGCGACTTGCATTCCCTTGGTAGCTTCTTCGATAGCTTTTCCACCTTCTTGTATTTGATGAATAGTACCTATCTTTTTTCCATTTTCATTTATAACGAGAACCTTTTGTCGTAGTTTTCCAATTAGAATCTCTGCTCCAAAAACTGCTGGGTCATTTCGTCTAAAGATAAAGCCTTTTAAGAATTGAAACTTACAGACTGGTGGTATTTCATTAAATAGAATGGATTCTTCATGTTCTTTCTGATAAATAACCCAGTCTGTATAACTTCGTACAAGGTTGTAAATTATCCGTTCGTGGAAAATCTTTACCCCGCGCTCCTGAGATTCTTTTTGGGCATCATCTAGAATCTTGACATTAAAGCCCAAAACTACTCCTGTATATCTATCCTTTTCTTTGACTGCTGAAGCTGCAATTACATCTCGCCTTGTAATGTGCCCAATATCAGCACTTTGGATTGGAATGTTTGCTTTCTTCAATAATTCTGTGATTGCTTCAATTGAACCTATTGCATCACATCTAAGGATGATTCCGTTTGAATCAGTGTTTATAATTGCACTTTTAATTTCAGACTCTACTATCATCTTTAATCTTTTTTCATCCTCTTTCTTTTCAACAACATATAAGGGGCTGCCTGCTACGACGCCATCCAAATCAGGTGAGGTTATTTTTAGACCAGCTGCAGACATAACCTCACTAACCGGTTTAAACTTGTCTCGTGGATCTCGCATCTCATCAAGTGGCTTTGGTAGCAATAATGCCTTGATTTTCGTGACAATAGCACTATCTCTTTTTGCTACTGTTATATGATCACCCTGTTTTAAAATGCCGTCCAATAATATGATATTGGCAGATGGTCCCAAACCTACCTCTTCGTTAATTTCAAGAACAATTCCTCTTGCTGCTCCATCACGACGTTCTAATTTCTTTGCCATATACTGCTGCGTCAGACCTATCATTACTGCAAGTAGCTCAGGGATTCCTACTCCGGATGCTGCGCTTACAGGAACTATTGCTAATTCTTTGGTAAAATCTTTGACACGCCAAAATGCTTCAGAATTGTATCCTAATCTCGAAAGTGAACCGACAACATTATAT
>JBKPPX010000447.1:0-2113 GCA_046733815.1 Thermoproteota archaeon
GTCTTCAGGTACAGTAAGGGTGGGTGGTGTGCTATCTTCTTCTGGTGTTGGTGTAACTTCTTCCTCCTCCTCAACGATGTCGGCATCAAGTCCTAATTGTTCTGCTAGATTAGCATCTCTTTGGTCTTGGTCTGTTATTGGTACTGCTATCTGCGTGTTAGTGTCACCATCATCATTATCTCCAGTAGCAGCAGCTCCATCGTTTTCTTCTTGTTGCTCATTCTCCTCAACACCAACACTATCTAAAACGTCAGATGCAATCCCGCTACCGAGGTCTTCTCCTTCTTCTTCTTCACCTAATGATGAGGTCTCCTCTTGTTGTTGTGCAAAAACTGATGGTGATGATGGTAACAGCAGCAATGCTCCAGCTGCGGGTGTAATAATGGCACAAGCAAGAGTAGCCATCACTAGGATCACGTGCGAGATGTTCGAAACCATTGGCAGCGTGTAAATAACTACCAATTTATCCATAATAAGGGATTCTTAAGAAATTTCACCTATACTTGACAAGAAGAGAAAATCATTACCTATTAACAGGAAGTTATTCAAGAGATAGACACAAGAGACAGATACAGATATGATTTTTATTATTATGACACAGAATTTATAGAAACAATCGTTATAGAAGGCGGCACTATGCTTTAATGCATAATAATCGGAGGGGACGAGATACCCTTTACTTTATAAAAAATGTACATTGGCTTATAAAGGCTGTACATTAGCCTGAGTACATACATTTTGAATTAAACTTTATCGTCGTTATTATGATATGGCTATGATGGGGTTGTTTATTGCTGCTGTTGTTGTTACTACTTCCTGATGTACTTGCTAAAAGTGCCATGTTGTTATGGCTTTTTCTCAAGTGGTTATTGCTTACCAGTACTATAGCTAAGTGCTCTCCTTTCTTCTGCTGCTCTTGCTTTTGAGAAGCTGCAATGGCAATTGAACTAAACTAATTTATGTCCTACATAAGGCGCCGTATAGCTGATTATAGTGGTATTGAAGGTACTCTTTTGTCCTTTATCTTTGAGGATTTAGTTATGGCAGCGTTGGTGGTGAGGCTTTAAACTAAATGGGTAGAACAAATACCTTCCTTCGGAATTGCACTTGCAATGGAAAAAGAAGAATGGAAGCCCTTCCGCAATGTATTGGACAAATCAGAGGAAAGAAGTTTTTGATGACATGTGGGACATTCTAGGTTGTACCCCTCAGCTTGTTCTAATTCTTTTGTCAGTTGGTGCCACTTCATCCTATCATCATCATGTCGATTTTATTTCATCATTACAAAGAGCTCAAGGAATGCATCTCAGAGGTAGAGCGTATAGAGACTCAAGCCAATAACAGCAGCTAGATAAAAGAAGAGAATTGACTACACAGGAAAGAGTGGACCGGGTGGGAGTTGAACCCACTACCTCAGCAATGCCAAGATAGCTGTTTCTTCTTTTTAATCAAAGCTTTTTAGGCTCTAAAAAATTCGGTAATTTCTTACTTACCTGTTATTATCAGAGAATGAAATAAGATTAATGGTAAGATTACTAATGACAAGAGTAGGACAAGAGGAAGAAGAAAATGTGAACATGGTAAAGCGCTTATATGATGCTTTTAAACGACGAGAGGTCCATTCAATAATGGACATGTTTGCAGATGATGCAGTAATGCATGGACCTGCACCATCAGGTGTGCTGCCATGGGGAGGTACATACAATGGTCGTTCTGGAGTTGCACAATTCTTTAAGGCTCTTGGCGAATCACTTGAGCCGCAACAGTTTGACCTAAACGACTTTATCGCCCAAGACAACAAAGTTGTAGTGCTTGGATACCAAAAGGGGCGCGCCAAGCCTACAGGACGACCATATGAAACTGAATTTGTGAATGTATGGACCATACGTAACGGCAAATTTATAGAATTCAGAGTATACAATGATACTGCTAGCCTAGTAGAATCTCTCCGCCCTTAAGAAGTAGGTATGTGAATGGATAGGAGGGGCAACAATAATAGTAATAATCAGACGCATTAAATTATAGTGTAATCCAAGTTTTATCTGACAACTATTCAAAATGAGGTTAATTCAATACCGTAGTTGACTAGATTGATAAACATGGACCGGGTGGG
>JBKPPX010000448.1:0-1342 GCA_046733815.1 Thermoproteota archaeon
CCACCGACAACAACCCCCCACGTCTGTCGTCGGCAGCGTCAGATGTGTATAAGAGACAGGCCTGCACACCATGACCCTCTACGACCGGTATTAATGCCAATGCTGTATACAATGCCATGACCGACGCAATAACAGCCGTAACGATTAAGGTCGTGCTTTTAACCATATATGTATCAAGCCATAGGTGGAAAGACAAAGATATATGCTTTGCTGTGTAAATAAAAGTCTAGAACATAGAATAATCAATGATGATTATCACTGGTGAGTATTGTAGCTGGAGCACTAGAATTACTAGTACAACGATAAATGAATATAATAATCATAATAAAAGCATTATTTTAGTATAATTTATATAATATTAATTATGTAATTAGGATTAACAACCTTATATATGAGATCAAAGAAAGAATATTGAAGAATTATGGCACAAATGCCAGCGCTAATACCGAAAGAAGTAGAAATCCAACGACTAAAGAAAATCTACATCATGATTGTGATGCTGGGATCAATCGCAGCATCAGTCGAAGTAGATAACTTTGTCGATGGCTCACTGCATCAAACAGCTATCAGAGATAGTGCATTTACACCGGCACATTGGTGGCTATATAGTCATTTCGTTGCTCTACCACTAGGATGGGGCTTTGTAGCAATGTATGACAGAAGAGTACCAATTCTTAGAGGTCCCAACAACTCTATGAACACGGGTCTGAAAATAACTATTATTGGTTATTTAGCAACCATGTTCACCATTGGAATAAATGAAATGTGGCACTTCTGGTTCGTAGAGGAAATATTCTCAGTCCCTAACCATTGGATGTTTAACATGGGAGTAGTTGTTGCTTTCATGGGTGCTCTTGCATACGTTGTGAGGGTATATGCACGTATGGTAGAACTGGGTGCAGAAACACCAGCAAGGAATCCGTATGTAGCCGAAATGTACAAGCTAGCACTAGAAGGCAAGCTTTACAGTAGATCTATCCCATAACCTAGGGAAGATCGGTCTCACATACGACTTCAAACTGGTTTCCTTATTTTTTCTTTAACTATTCCGACCTTCAAAAATTTTATAATATTTAATTAGAAACATTTGTATATTATAGACGAAATGTCAGACGTTTGCATTGCAGCTTGCATATATATCCTATTGAATTTGTCTGACTAATGAGTTATGCTGTCATTTATTGAGAATCTGGATATAGGCAGGTTATTGGATTTATCAGAAACATCACCTTTAAAGTACGTTTTAAGGCATTAAATCTTGTCAATAGCAAAATTTAAAAGGGCATGTTTTGATGTTATTATTATATGACTTTACCAAAAGGATGGGGTCCTGGTGGAACAA
>JBKPPX010000449.1:0-5432 GCA_046733815.1 Thermoproteota archaeon
TAGCTTCTGAAATATTACCAAGACTATTTACAAAGTTTGCTTCAAAATCGTATAAAGGTACGGGGCTAGGTCTCTTTATATCAAAGAGTATTATTGAAGATCATGGTGGAAAGATGTGGGCTGAAAATAATGCTGATGGAAGAGGCGCTACATTTAGCTTTAGTCTTCCAATCATAAATAGACTAACATAAAGTTGCTAATGGGATTTTATATCCAACAATCAAAATGCTACTATGATATAAATATATATATATCTATATGTATATGTCTTAAATAAAATGTAATTTATATGCTTTTGGTTTTGTAATTATGATTATACCCATTATCAAAGTAGTCATTTTAATTTGTAAGGGATAGCAAATATTTTTAATATAGCTATTGACAATTTCTCTTGCGACGATTGTTGTATTATTTCAGTTTTTTATTACATACTCTTCATCTAGTAATATTCTAATAATATTTTCAACCTGTTAAGCTTTAGTTGTTGGTAGATCATTCACGTTTTTGTACATCTTTATTAGAAATCAAGAAAGTGAATTTCATAAAGATGTGTATTCTTGTTCTTTATCTTGTAATATGTATCCATAGGCAACTTCTAAATTATTTGAATTTTAAGATATCTTGCTTATAAGATCTGATATATATTTTCTCAGTCTTCAATCGATCTAAAAACCAAACAAGCATCTCCTAGTAGTAACAGCTGCTTTACATAAATAGATAGTTCTCATTATACTTGTTATCAGAAATGAAAAACAGAAGCACGAATGATATATCCAGCATAATTCTAGAATCAGCCATCGGTGGTAGACTAACAAAATGCAAGATTATGTATAATGCATTTTTATCATATGCTCAGTTAAAAGAATACCTGAAAACTCTGCAGGAAAATGGCCTGTTAGAATATCAAGAAACAAAAGGTACTTATTTAACAACTGAGAAGGGACTAAATTTTTTGAAAATATATAATAAAATGGACAAATTAACTCCTAACATCCAATCAGTATTATAACAAACCAAACATGCCACACAACAACCAGAACTTTGTTGTTCTAAGTCATAATTGATGCTCTGTGCACTTGCTTGTTGTATTGGTACTACGACTACTACTGCTGCTGATGACAGATCGCTACTATTAGATCGCTACTATTAGATCGCTACTATTAGATCGCTACTATTGTTACGATCATATAGGAAAGACTACATAATAAAATCATTCAGAAGAAAGTATAAATGCGCAAGAGCCAGAACAGAGCTGATATTGGCACTAAAAATGAATTTTAACGATAGTAATAAAATGGCTTTTAGTTAAAAACTCCTCTCAAAGATAATAATTGGTCTTTTCATTATTTTGTGTTGCTCTTGCGTCTACTTTGTTCCCTTTTTTACTCTTCTACATTGTCTGCTGCAATATTATCTCTGCCTGATACAGCTTTAGTTATTACTGTTAATCTCCTTCATGCTTTGTTCTTCTTCCGCCTTTGAATTTTTCGTCGTGTTCTTTTTGCTCTGGGTCTTGCATGGTTGTCGTTGTTGGTGATGAAGACGATTCTGAGTTGAAAGACAAAGGTTCCCTTTCAATCTGTGGCCATAGTTTCGCAAACATAGCAGGTGCATTGGCTCTAAGCCATCCAAACATTTCCTCTTCTTCACTAAGATTCTGTCTCAGTGAAGGTATTGCATCAGTCACATTCATTTTTAACGCCATTTGTATAAGCATATTGTATCCTGTTACTTCTGCATTTTCGATTATTGTATCTTGCATTGATTCATTTAGTTCACGTTCTTCGTTAGAAGTCGTCCTTGTATTTTCCATTGTTTTTGCAATAGATTCTGGTGGAGATGATATTGGTAGCTTAGCCTTTTCTTGAGTCGGCCTTCCACCTAATTTAGTAATTTGCTGTCGTAGTCTATCTTGCTGCTCTCTTGTCTCTTCCAAATGATGCTGTAGCTGCTGCTTTGCGTCTTCTAAAATTGTTAGTTTAATTCTTGATTGTAGTCTTTCTATTGCCGCATTTTCAATTGCTAACGCAGTATTCAAATAGAGAATGAACTTGTCATTTAAATGATGAGTCATTATATTTCTTCTGTTTATATAACAATCGTCATTTGCTTTATAGATTATAGCGAATGGGTTATTATCCAGAGCTGCAATTAATAGCATTGTACTGTAGGACAAGCAAGTATTGCTTCGATTTTGTGTTGCCAGAGACTAAAAAGCACATGCATTATGTGTGTTCTTTTTTTTGCTATTTAGGTTTGTTTTTTTCCTCAATTCATTCACCTATACTCTGAATTATGAGGTAAACTAATTAGAATTAGTTGAGCAAAATGGCAATGCTAATCCCGTTTGCGCCAAGATTATAACAGAGATATTATATGATTATATGTATCATTGAATTATTTTCAAATATGATGATGAAATCCAAAACAGAATATCTTACATTTAACACTTCTACACGTCATGCATTTGTTAACATCACGTCGAATGTAAGAAAAATAGTTGAAGAAAGTGGGATAAAGGAAGGGTTTTGTTTAGTCAATGCTATGCATATTACAGCTAGTGTTTTTATAAATGATAATGAAAGTGGACTGCATCAAGATTTTGACAAATGGCTAGAAGAGTTGGCACCGCATGCTCCTGCTGCTCAGTATAAACACAACGATACAGGAGAAGATAATGCAGATGCACACTTAAAGCGCCAAATAATGGGAAGAGAAGTTATTGTTGCTATCACAAATGGAAAATTAGACTTTGGTCCATGGGAGCAGATATTTTATGGTGAGTTTGATGGCCGTAGAAATAAAAGAGTATTAGTAAAGTTGATTGGGAGCGACGAATAAAACATTTAGGATTGAATTTAAAATAAAGGATAGGATTTTTATAGTTACTAAAATGAGAGAGATCGACTCATATTTGTAACGCAGCTGATATAAGTATGTTCAAATATTCAATAGAGGACTATCGTAGTAAATGTCTCTAATATAGGATATATTTCTTATTAAGTCGTTTGCATTTGCCGGTTTAGTCTTTTTTAGTTGAATGTGTATTGTATTCCTCCAGTTGTGGTTTTTGTTGCTGTTGTTGTGATAAAGCTGATGGTGATGGTGCTTTGGATTGTCGTTATTGTTGCCTATATTCATATCTAGAATTAGAACTCAATATTGGGCTAAGTCTTTTTACAAAAATCGAGTCTATTTCATTGTTTTTTTCTATTGACATATTATAATGTTTGTGAATAGCATTATGATGTTGGCCATTTTTGAATATTCATTTTATTATGGATTTACATCATTCTTCAGATACTAATAACATCAATAGAGATGTTCAGTAGGTTTCTTTTCTTAGATTTTATCACTTCTGTACGCATTAGTATGGAAAACTGATATAGAGCATCTATTTAAAATTCAAAACAATGTAAAGTATGTGATGTATATTTTTTTGGAAGATAAAAAAGACAAGAAACTATGGAAAGTGGAGATAGTTTTGCTATTAACTACAACCAAAACCAACTTCCACTTACAGTAGGAATTGTAATCTTTTATCGAGGTCTTGGATGTTGCGGGACCTTTTGAAGTATTTTCGGCGACCCATTTGGATGAACAACGCCGACAGGAAGAATTATCATCTTCACCCTTAAGAATACTCTTGGTGTCAGAAAAGTTAGGTCCAGTCTTGGCCATTGGGGGCCTACGTTTTACTCCAGATCTAACTTTCGATAACTGTCCCGAAGAATTGGATTTACTGATAATTCCAGGTGGTTTGGGCACACGGAAGGAAGTAAAGAACGTTAATTTATTAAGTTGGATTCCTAATCGTGCCTCTAATACCAGGCTGACGGCTTCCGTGTGCACAGGCTCAAGTCTTATTGGGAAAGCAGGATTATTAGATGGACGTGAAGCGACCACTCATTGGCGTGCTTTTGATTTCCTACGCCAATCCGCACCGAATGCCAATATACGTGATGATGTTCGATTTACCTTGGTGGACCTGATCTTCACCTCTGCAGGAATTTCAGCTGGAATAGATATGGCCGTGCGCATCGTCAGTCACTTTTTCGGAACCATGATCGGGCTGGCGACAGCACGTCATATAGAATATCCTTATCCCCACCATAACGATAGGCGTAGGAGAGACGATACTTAACATGAGGCAATACTCACCCTTACCTAGCTGAATCCAGATGAATGCTATTATTAGCTAACAAAGCGTATCACGACCTTCATTCCATCTATACCTAGGGTCTTTGAGGCTTCTTTTTGATTAATATCTCAGCACTTTTTCTTTAGCTTTATCTCCTTCAGTGTGAAAAATTACCTCAACTATAACTACAGTCTTCATTCTTGCTTGTTTTGTCAAAAGATGCTTATTTGAGATCCTTCTAGCCTAGAATTGTATTGTAAAGCAGTATCTCCACCAATAATATGTGGCCAACTATTTTCTGCAGTATAAGACGGACATATTTGTTCTGATGTAGACAAGTACTTAAAAAATCCGATAATGCACCTATCACTTTTATATTATTTTGAGAACAAAATAGGATTTGGCGAGGTAGTGTTATGGTGGCGGAATTCCTAATTTTGTATAATGCTCTTCGAATTTTATTTTAATATCATTTTACTTCCTAAGCAATTTAATAGGCAGAAGCATAATAATATCCTGTACTATAATATGTTAATATCTATCTTTTCAGGAGGGTCAGCAATTTTATTTCTGTTGTTCATATTCTATGTCTTATCATTCTCTAATGCTCAAACATCAACTTCCGATTCATTTTGGGCTACTGGAGCACCTATGCCAACTGCAAGATCTGAAATTGTTGGTGCAGTTTTAAATGACAAAATCTACATTATTGGTGGGTTTGATGAAACTGGACAAAGAACTAGTATTGTGGAAATATATGATCCTATGACTAATAAATGGACCAGATCTCCTTCTTTACCACAATCATTAGATCATACTGCTGCAGCGTCATTTGATGGAAGATTGTATGTTGTTGGAGGAGGCTACCTAAACAGAGATCATCTATCAAACAAATTATTCATCTACGATCTCAAAACTAACAAATGGACAGAAGGAGCAAATCTGCCAACGCCTCGTGGCGCATTAAGTGCTAATTTTATCAACGGAACTTTGTATGCAGTTGGAGGGGTTAATACTTCACAGACATTAACCAGTAACGTAGCATATGATCCAAAGACTAATACATGGACAGAAAAAGCGCCAATGAAAACTGCAAGAGAACATCTTACAGCTGCAGTAGTCAAAGGAAAGTTATATGTTATTGGAGGAAGAACTGAAGGAATGTCAACTAATGTTGATGCTAATGAAGTCTATGATCCAATCAAAGATAAGTGGACCATACTAGAATCAATGCCTTCCAAAAGAGGTGGTTTAGCCTCCGCAGCAGTAAATGAAAGCATCTATGTATTTG
>JBKPPX010000450.1:0-8053 GCA_046733815.1 Thermoproteota archaeon
ACTTAGAGGTACTTCCTCATCTTTCGTACGCCTAATCTTTTTTGTTAATTCAAGGGAATATAGTGCTTACAGACAGATAGGATCGTTAGGACAATCAATATCGGCGAAATTAGATCTTGTATCAGACTCAGACAATATTATAAGTAAACCCATCGTAGCAGGAGAAAGAAAACAATTTGGAGAGTCTATGAGTGCAGAAGTTGCAAAGATTCTGGGGATAGACTATAAAAAATTGAAAGTAGCAACTATTATTCAGCAAGGAGAACTTAACAGAATAATAGAGTTCCATCCTAAAGATTTCAAAGAACTTCTCAATGGAATGATTGGTATGGATAGATTGGACCTAGCATATCAAACAATGCATGAAATAATCGACAGCTTCAGAGAAAGACTACGTGATCATAATAATGGATTTGATGACAACCAAATTGAATCAATACGCAATAGCATACAACACAATATTTCTGAGCTCTTTGATTCACAAAGCACTCTAAAGCAATTAGAAACTGAACGGAATAGAATAAATACAAAGTTGCATTCAATTGAAAAAGAAATAGAACGCATTGAACCATTGATACTAAAGGCAAGAGAACTTCAAACGATGGAGGACTCTCTTATCAAATATCTCACAGAAAAAAAAGATTATCTTTTAGATGACATTGTAAAACTTGATCGATTAGTAAAAGAGGCCCATAATTCGATACAAATAATTTCAGGAAAGGAAGAAATCAGAATTAACCTTCAGATGGTAAGATCCGAGGTTGATGACGCGGAGATCAGAATTATAAATATTGAAGGAGAATCTGGGAGACTAAAAGGATTATTAGAATTTGCCAAAAAACTTGAAATTAAAGATGGAAAATGTCCTGTTTGCAATTCAGAGGTTCAAACAGTTAACAAGATGTTAGACAGGGATCATATCAAAAATGAACTAAAAAAGAAGAATGAGGAACGAACAAAACTATTAACAGAGAAAATTAATACAAAAAAAGAAGAATCTTTTTTAGAAGAGAAAGAAAAGCAAATTGCAGCAGCCGAAAAGTTTCTTGCTTCAAATAATATTTGCAACCTTCAAGATATAATAAAGTTAGAGAATGACCTTCTTCAAAAAAAGAATGATTTGTCCAAACTTCCCAAGACTATTGTAGGAGTAGAAGATCCCATAGTATTCATGATTGACGACTTTTCAAAATCCTTTGTCGAAAATATTATAAAACTTAAATATGAAGTAAAGAACTTGCGAATACAAGATTATATAGATGCAAAGCTGAACCATACTCGCCTTTCTGATGCCTTGCTTGAAACCAATATAAAAATAGGATTATCCCAAAAATCTATTCAGCAAGCGACAAAATTTATCGATGATTCTAACAAGATCCTTGCAGAGCTCGAATATGCTGCTAAATACATCGATGTATTACAAAAAATTCGATCAACTGTATTTAATCGTGATGGGTTGGTAGGTTTAAGTCTTCGTTCGTGGGCGTTAAAAACGATCTCATCTAAGGCTTCAGAATATGCAACTATGTTTAATATAGGAATTTCAAGAATAGATTTGACAGAGAAAGTCAGAGATGTCGACATTGTATGTTATGGAAGAAATGGAGAAATTGACATGAATTGTTTAAGCGGAGGCGAAAAAGTTGCAGTAGCGCTTGCACTAAGACTTGCAATTGCATATATGATGGGTTCAAATAAACTCGATTTCATAATTTTAGACGAACCAACAACGCATTTGGATGCAGAAAGACGAAAATCTATGGTAAAAATTATTTCAGAAGCATTCAAGGATGGGAATGGGCCGCTTTCTCAAATTATTATAATCACTCATGATGCAGAAATCTTTGAGGATTCGGAGGTAGATAGAATTTATCGTTTCACAATGAGTATGGATGGTTCGCTTGTATGTACAGAATGAATGATACTTTAATTAAATAAGAGCAATTATTCTGCCTGCTAACAAATCTCAGTACAATTCATCCATTAATAATCTGAAATGATGATGATGATATTAATTAATGATTGATTTTACTTGCTATCTTTTATTCTTTATCCTCCTGTCATTCTAGTGAATTTATTGTTTCTTTTCATGGTAGAGACATAGTCGATATTTGCAAGGGCAATAATTGCTGATTCTCTTACCTCTACACTTTTATCTTTTAATGCTTCATTGAGTATTTCTCTTGCTCCTTCGGATCCAATCACACCTAGTGCAACTGCAGCTTCATGTCTAACAAAGTAACTTGGATCTGATTTAGTGGCTTTGGAAAGAGCGGATATAGCACTTGGGTACCCCAGTTGACCCAGAGAAAAAGCCGCTTCATGTCTTACCAATGCATTCTTGTCACTCTCGAGGACTCTGCTAATAGATTCTACTGCGTCCACACCCGAGATATCGGCTAATATGCATATAACACGAGTTCTAATAACGCTATCTTCATGACTCAACAAATCCTTGAAATATTGTTCATTTCTATTATCGTATTGTGTTTCCATTTCTGCGAATAATCTGATCCTGACATCAGATTTTGCATATCTTTCATCAATCATATTAATGACTGATGAAAACTTATATCATAAATATTTGCATATTTTGTGGCAATAGACCTATTAAAAAAGACTATACTATATATTACATAGTTTTAGAATAGCATATCACATTATATTTTTGCACAGCTTTACTGACTCCAAAACAAAAGAAAAAAAATTTGGAGATAATATAGATCTAAACCAAGTCAGCAATAAATTGGACAGATGAAAGAAGAAAAATAACCCACAAGTTCATGTATATATCCCATTTCTTATGGCTTTCTTTGTAATGTAGCACAGATTTTATAATTGCTAATGCTTTACAGGTTCTCCTTTTAGCCGCTAAACGCATCACATTATTATAAAGCTGACAAATTACATGGATAATATGCGTTTAAGATACTGGCGATTAGGCATTACGGACGTTTTAGAGGCAAAATACCCTGTTGAAAAGGCTAATCACTGGGAAATCAAATGTATGCAGGGAGAATATCAACACTTTGGCGTCTTCTGGTATAAATTCGGTACGCCTTACGATAAGGAACCTGTTCACGGTATTTGCTTCTATTATAACGAGATTCCACAAAAAACTGTTGAAGATATTATAGAATTACTACATTCGAAATTCGGCGGAAAGATTCTATATAGACAATCAAGAGTTTTCTTACAAGGTTCAAAGGAGTTTGCTGATCCAAAATCTGTAGGAACACTTGCAAATGAATTAAGTTTGAAATTCAAATCACCAGTCGAACTAACTATCGAGTTTGAAAAAGTAACAAATGAAGAACAGGAAAAAAATAGCTATAATTTGCCTTCAGGTAAGATGCTACCTATAGTAGGACAGGACTAAGTTGGTAAACATAAAAACATCATAATCTAACTTTATGAAAGTCAATAATTTTTCAAAGTTAACTGATACACCATCATCACCATCATTCATTCTTTTGAAGAATTTATCGTTTAGCTATAGAGCAGCAGTGCTTTCTGGATAAGTGTCTAACATTGATTTTAACTTTGTTATTAAACTTGAAATGCTAACAGGCTTGCTGATAAAATCAATTACGTGAATAGATGGTATCACCTTTCTAAATTCATCCTTATTAATTTCGAAGGCTGTTATAAATGCAATTTTTGTCGAAGATCTCTTCTCTTTTATTCTACGATATAATTCAAACCCACTCATTTTAGGCATTCTGATATCGGTAAGAATAATATCATAGTAATATTCAGGATGACCTTCAAAGGCCTGCAAAGCTGATTCACCATTAGAGAAAGTATCTACCTTGAAGATATTATCTGATTCTAAACCTCTTTTTATGATAGATAATATATCCTTCTCATCATCGACAACCATAATTCTGGGAATCAAATTTCGCCGTCGATTCTTATTCATAAAAGTATGGTAGATCATAACTTATGTAAAAATGTTATCTATATGGTTATAGATAATTTGTGCTATCTAATTATATATAATAATTATCCATTATGAAATATAAAAATCGTTATCACATTAACATATCTTTTATGGCAGAATTATTAGTCACAGTAAATTGAAGGCATTTATCTGAAAATTTTCTAGAGTAATAGAGTCAGGAATATGTTATGAATAATATATAGCTACCTTAGAGTTGTCCTCATAATTAATTCCGTCTTGAAGTGTATCATAATTATGCAACTATTTCCAATTAGACATATATAATAATGCAAAATTTGATATAGTTGAGGTAAACTAAAAATGCACATGTCTGATACAAGTCTGGAAGACTGGATAAATCTTCTTGTTGAGGAAAAAATCTATGCTTTTAATGAGTGGAGAATGAAAAACCTTATTATTAGACTAGATATCAGCGGAAAGGATTTATCTAATAAAGATCTTTCCGGAGCCTATCTTAATGGCGTTTCTTGTGCAAAAACAAATTTCTCTCACTGCAATTTATCCAAGGTCAATTTTGTACAAGCAGATCTCAGAGCAGCTAATCTTGAGGAAGCGAATCTTAGTGAGGCATTGCTAATGTATTCAGAAATGGAAGATTGTAATCTCAGGAAGGCCAATTTGATTGGAACAAATTTAATGTGGGCTAATTTGCAAAACTCTGATCTATCTGGATGCAAAATGTCAAAGACAGTGTTAGTTGAGGCAGATATGAAGAATGCAAAAATTATTGATGTTGATAAAAATGGGGCTTATTTAAAATATGCTAAACTTGAGGAATCTGCGTGGCAAATTAAGTAATAATAAAGATTCCCTCTAATTGTTAGGATATGCTCTAGTAATATCCTAGACATGTATTATACAAATATCTCAATAAGACCAATATAACGATCGATTCTTATAGACTGCACTTAAATAATACCATTAAACTAGATCGATCGAAGTCTGTAAGATTGATTGATAGTAATAAGATAACAAAATTATTAGAACACAAAATTATTTTACAAGCAAGCATTATTATCATCATCTTCTCCTTCACTCCTATGTGACAAGAATATTAACTCTTAATCAGAAGACAAGATAATCATACTTTCTACTTTGTACATAATGTATTTGTATGTATTAGTAACTGGGTAATATAGATCACAGGAAAATTGTCATCTCAGCAAATAAATAAACTCAAAATAGTCCTTTTACTTATCTCATCATATATTGTTGTTGAAGTCATTAGCGGTTTATTGACTGGCAGTCTAGCTTTGATTGCTGATGCTGGGCATATGCTTACTGATGCAGGGAGTCTTACTTTGGCTCTTTTTGCCATAAATTTTTCTAGTAAGCCCGCTACTCCACAGCGGACTTATGGCTTTTATAGAATAGAAATACTTGCAGCATTGGCAAATAGTGCTGTATTGATCTTGGTCTCTGTATATATTATTTATGATGCATACGAACGTATTATTGAGCCTCCTCAGATAAAAGGGACTGCGTTAATAATAGTAGGTTCCATTGGCTTGGTAGTGAATTTAGTCGGAATGAGTATTCTAAAACGTCATGCTAATGACAATCTGAATATAGAAGGCGCATATTTGGAAGTTCTTAAAGATACTTTGGGTTCTGTGGGCGTCGTTGTAGTTGGTGTGATAACATCGATTAGTGAATTTTATCTGGTAGACCCAATGATCAGTATTGGCTTGGCATTTTACATGCTCCCTAGGATATGGTCACTAATGAAAAAATCGACAAATATCTTAATGGAGGGAGTTCCTATCAATATATCTTATGAAGAGGTAAAGAAAGCCATATTGCAGATAAAAGGCGTAACAGGTGTATTTGACATACATATATGGACTATAACATCCGGGATGGATGCAATTACAGCACATGTAGTAGTAAGTGATCCTAGCAAATCACAAATAATTCTTAAGGAAATATCTTCTATGCTAGAAAAGAGGTTTAAAATCACACACACAACAATTCAAATAGAAACCTACCATACTTAATGTAGACCGTGAATAGAAGGAAGCTAACAGTGTAGCGCCGAAGTGGCTCTGATTATTTATATTATCAATCAACAATAAATAGTATTATCAATTGAATAAGATTCTTCAAGTAAACAATGTCAAAAAGTATTTTCCTGCGAACATAGCCCTTCCTCACGTTTTCCATTCAAGATTCAGGCATTATATCAAAGCAGTAGATGATGTAAGTCTCACAATTGAAAAAGGAAAAGTGTTTGTTCTCGGAGGTGGCTCTGGATCTGGAAAGACTACTTTGGCAAGATTAATTTTGCGCGCAATTGATCCAGATAGTGGATCGATATTATTTGATGGAGAAGATATTACTACAACCAATGGCAAGAAATTAAAAAAGTTCCGTATAAATACACAGATGATACATCAAGATCCTTATACCTCTATTAATCCTCGTATGAAAATAATGGATATCATAATGGAACCATTAAATATATACAATAAACAAGATTCAAAACAACTACACATTGAAAAAGTATTGAAATCGTTAGAGGAGGTACGTTTGGAGCCTGCTATGGATATTGCTGAGAAATTTCCACATATGCTTTCAGGAGGTCAACGACAAAGAGTGTCTATGGCAAGAGCACTTGTTCTGAAGCCAAAATTAATTGTAGCCGATGAACCTGTCTCTATGCTAGATGTTTCTATCAGAGCTGAAATATTAGAACTTATGAAAAATTTAAAAGATAAATTTCAAATTTCCTATCTCTATATTACTCATGATCTGTCTACTGCGAGATACATAGGAGATAATATTGCAATAATGCTTAATGGTAAAATAGTGGAGACGGGTCCTATAGAACAGGTTTTGTTAAATCCCCTTCATCCGTACACACAGGCGTTAATTGATGCGGTTTCTGAACCCAATCCTGACAATATTTTGCAAAATCAAAAACAAATACGTATTAGAGATGCAGAAGAGACAGTTCTCCCTGAAAGCGGTTGTAAATTTTTTTATCAGTGTCCATATTCAATGAATAAGTGTAAAAACGAACCAAAGTTATCAGAAGAGAAAAAAGACCACTATGTATCTTGTTTTATTTACCCTCAACAGATTTGATCTCTGCAACCGACAGTTGATTTGGATGTCTATATTTTACAACCTGTGAAACACCGTTTTTAGAATACACACCGTAGATTAGGTTTACTTTGGTTATAGTAGAATCTTTCAAAGTAACCATTACAATTTGGTTATCTTTTGAGCGCTCAAGAAGAACCTGGGATAACCTTTCAGTATTTTCAGCGTCAAGATGAGCATCAACCTCATCCATCAGATAGAAGGGAGACGGTTTGAGTGATTGAATTGCCAATAGGAAAATTGTCGCGGCCATGGTTTTTTCTCCTCCTGATAATGCAGTGGATTCACGACCTATTTTGCCTGGAAATTGTACCATTAGCATTATCCCGCTTGAAAATACATCTTCGACATTCTCTATCTCCAACCATGCTATTCCACCTGTTACTTTCAAGAAAGTCTTCCTTATGTCGTTATCAACTCTATTAAATGCATCCATGAAGAGGTTTTCCTTTTCTTTGACAATTTCCTCTATAAAAAGAACAATAGAATTGCGTTCCATTTCTAGATGGTTCTTTCTATTAGACATTCCTCGATAACCTTCAATGACTTGGACATAGCTTTCATCTGCACGTAAGTTAATTCTTGCTTTTATTGCTTCATATTCATGCGTGAGTTCTTTAATAACTGTATCAACATCAAATGTTTCCAGCAAGTTCTTGTATCCTAACCAATGTAGATCATTAGTCAAGCGCGACTCTTGCTCAGTTTGATCCACAATGTCCTTTCGAACTAATGCATTATCCTTTTCTATAGTATTATATTCTTTATTGAGTTTTCTTTCATTGTCGCTTAGCAGTTTCAACTTTTTTTCATATTCTTGTATTATACTATATGAGTCGCCAGAAGAGTCTATTATCTGCTGCTCGTGGTCTCTAAGACTCTTAAGCTCTAATTCAATTGATTTTAATTTTATTTCTAATTCTTTTGCCTGAGCAATTCTCTGGCTAAGTTCTGATATTAATCTGTCCTTTTCATCTTCCATTC
>JBKPPX010000451.1:0-3254 GCA_046733815.1 Thermoproteota archaeon
AAGATCTTGGAGAACCCTAATTTACATGAGCCTTGTTCCTTAACTGCATCTCGCGTTTTCTATTCTTTCTGTCATTAAATATCCACTTAGTTACCAATATTATTCCAATGATGGGAAAACTTGCTATAATCAAGTAAGGAAACGCCACTGTATAGATCGAAGGGTCAAATATACTCATATAGTAACCTAATTTGTACTTTAATAATAACATAATAACAACTAATCAGCTTTTGCAATTATAACCAATCTAATGAAAACCACAGCTTCAAGTACACATTATTTGTTAAATGAATATTCATAATTGGAATTCAAAGAAAATATAATTTTGATGGTCTATTTATGCTAGAATAAAATGCATTTAAAAATAAATCTTGATGATTTAATGAGTGAGTTGCTCACGAAAAGAATATAATATTTCAGCTTGCAATTAGGTGCTTTCCAACACAAATTCAGAAATACGGTTGGAACTATAATAAGAACACAGTTAGTTCAAAATTTTAAAGATTTTATTTAAGTGGGGGAAGCATATAGAAAAAATAAGGTTATAGCTTGCATAAAACATATGTGTCTTTACTGTTCATCGCACTGGCTTTTATTTCCACACTTGTGATCTTACAGACTACTTCAAGTGCATTATATTGCATGCAATTACAATTTGTATAGAAGAATAAATTTCTCTTAGAATGAAAGAAGCGATAGCCCAACAGCAAGAAATAGAGATTATTTATTGGCTGGCTGATAGGCCAAAGATGTATATCCATAATAGGTAAAGAATAGTTAAATTAATAAGGATCAAATAGATAATGTCTTTTTTGCTGGCAGGGAAATAATCTCTATGATATTTATAGCTACGTAAAGTTAATTAGAAGCTGAACCAAAATTTGCTTTAGATAATTTAATGCATGATAAGAGCAAGGTTCAAGGGATCTTTGATGACATTATTTCACGTAAAGATAAAGTAATAACTGAAGAATCGGCCAAAGAGATCTTGTCTGAATATCAAATAAAGGTCCCAAGATATGCCTTAGTTACTGATGTTAATGAATCGGTTAAAAAAGCAAACGAGCTAGGATACCCCTTGGTCGCAAAAATAGTTTCTCCCCAAATTTTGCACAAAACTGATGTAGGCGGAATTCGAGTTGGCCTAAGCTCAGAAACGGAGGTTCGTCAAACGTTCGATGACATATACCATAGACTGTCCAAGCAGTACGAAGTTAAAGGTGTACTCCTTGAAACAATGGTTCCACAAGGTATCGAGCTCATAGTAGGCTTGCAAAATGATTCTCAGTTTGGACCCGTTATTATGGTTGGTTTAGGCGGCATTTACACAGAAATTTTCAAAGATGTAGTATTTAGGATTCTTCCTATCACAAAAGCTGAAGCGGCGTCCATGATTGAAGATCTCAGAGGAAAGCAAATATTGAAGGGATTCAGAGGGGCTGAACCTATAGACATGGAAATGCTAAGTGATGCACTTGTAAAGATCGGCAGGCTTGGTACAGATATGGCAGCCTATTATGAAAGCATTGATTTTAATCCTGTCATAGCATATCCTAACAGCTATTATGTTGTTGACGCGAAGATGATCCTTAGAGAAAAGCCAAGCCCTGAAGCAATTTCAAAATCTCTTCCCGATTCGAGTTATATGGATCTATTCTTCAATGCGCGATCTGTGGCATTAATTGGTGCTTCTCCAGAAGCAGGGAAGGTTGGGAATTCAGTCTTTGAAAGTTTGGTAAAACATGAGTATAAAGGAAAGGTATTTCCAGTAAATGCTAAGGGATATCCAGAAATAATGGGTATCAAAGCGTATAGAAGCCTGGATGAGATTAACGAACCGATAGATGTTGTTATTGTTACTGTTGATCTCAAATATGTTCCAGATCTTCTTAAGAGTTCCGGAAAAAAGGGGATCCATAACATGGTCATTATTTCGGGAGGAGGGAAAGAACTTGGCGGAGAACGCGCGGATATTGAACAGCAAATAAAAGAATTATCGAGCCAATTGAAGGTTAGGATTATTGGACCTAACTGTATAGGCATATTTAATGGCGAGAATCGATTGGACTGTGCATTTCAAGGCCATCACAGAATGCTAAGACCAAAGAATGGAGAGGTGGCTTTTCTTTCACAGAGTGGAACTGTAGGTATTGCTTTCATGGAAACTTCTGATGCGTTCGGCATGAGTAAGATGATCTCTTACGGAAATAGATCGGATGTTGATGAAGCGGATATGATCTGGTATCTTTCAGACGATCCTCAAACAAAAGTAATAGGATTGTATGTCGAAGGACTCGGAGATGGTCGTAAATTTATCAATACTGCAAAGAAGGTAATTAGAGAAAAGAAAAAACCAATTGTAGTATTTAAGAATGGTAGGACCGACAGGGGTGCTAAACAGGCAGCTTCACATACAGGTTCGCTTGGTGGTTCTTATAATATTGTTAAGGGTGCATTTGACCAAATAGGAATTATTTCTGTAGATAGTTATGAAGAACTTACTGGTTCTCTTAAAGCTCTAACATGGCAGCCTGTTCCGAAAGGTAATAGAGTTGCAATGGTGACCAATGGAGCTGGTCCCATTATAGCAGCTATTGACCAGTTTGAAAGACTAGGATTGCAGCTTGCACAAATCAGTGAACAAACAATAAAGTCCTTTAAAGATCATTATCCTACAACATATGTAATTGGTAATCCATGTGATATTACAGGATCGGCAAACTCCGATGATTATAGATTTGCTATCCAGGCTTTCATGGATGATGAGAACGTCGATATTATCATGCCGTGGTTTGTATTTCAGGATGATCCTCTAGAAGAAAGTATAGTAGATGTTCTCGCAACATTCCAAAGGCAAAAGCGAAAACCTATACTGGTCGGCGCGATGGGAGGTCCTTTTACTCAAAAAATATCTGAGCAGATAGAAGATTCTAATGTCCCTACCTATCTCTCTGTAACCAGTTGGATTACAGCGGCAGGGAGTCTGGCAAAATGGTCAAAGGTTAGAGGTCAATTATAAATAACCTGGCATCTAAAAATTCATTAATATATTTATGTTCTTTATAATTATTTTTTGGGGAAAAACTTATTATCCTTTTTGGTGAAAGGTAAATTTACCAATGGAAACTGCACAACAAAGTCAAATCGTAACCATTACACCAAAGGCAGCAGAGAAAGTTGCTGAATTCATGAAACAAGAAGGCAAGGATAATTTGCTTCTAAGAGTCTATGTATCTGGAGGTGGCTGCTCTGGT
>JBKPPX010000452.1:0-7747 GCA_046733815.1 Thermoproteota archaeon
TAGTAATACAATCAGCAAGGTACTCAATCTTTAAAATTGCTCTACGCCTAGCTTTAGAGTAACCATGGCTAATGGTAATAGATATGTTGTATCAATTAACATTCTTGGCATTGCTCCAACAAAAAGAATCTCTCTATTTCTATTTCTTCAATCATTAGTAATAGAGTATATATCTTTTCTGACACCTACAGTATCTAAAGCAGCAGTCATAATCCTAAGTGTTGTTGAAGATATGGCTGTTCTCTTTAATGATCTGCTATTCTTGAACTAACGAACAATTAAATTAAATCAAAGGAATTCATGAACACAGTGTCTGCGAAGCAGGTAAATCTATTATCACGACCGTGATAAAACACAAGCTGAAGTGCAAAGGTGAGATCCATAGGTTGTTATAACGATCCTGATGTTTTGTTATTCTGTTCGACTGTTTTAGAATTTGCTCTTGCGCTTTTTATAGAGTTGTGTAGTCGGAGTTATATTAAGAAAAATCCAATACTTTAAAAGAAATATATCTATATCCACATCATAAGGTCAATCTATAATAACAATGTGTATCTGTTTATGATTAGAACTTCCGCATTCTATGTAGCTTGAATTTGTTAATGCCCAAATCTATAGAACCCCCAATAATTGGGTTCAAATATCGACTTGAAAGATATCTAGTGAGATCGTTTATGCCTAGAGCATCTACTTTCCTTTGATTTATGAAATTGTTGGACAGGTCTATTAATCCAACATTTTGATTTTCGTTTGGTTCGTTAAGAATATCGCAAAACATACTTGTCGCTGAACATGTAGCCTCAAGAGTTGTGCCCTTCTTTATCCATTTTAGATTTGCAAGATTTGAATTTATGGATTTTTCCCATGAAGGGTCATTTTCTATTAGCCATCTAGGTATGCGCTGAATATTTTGCATAATGCTCATATCCACTCTAACCTTTAATTAATATTTTGTTTAAATGACAATATTGACGTTCAGTCTTTCAAAGCATTAGCTTATTCCTGATTTGTCTGGATATTAGTAAAATTTGGCTTTCTTATTTTAATTTATATAAATTCACAATTGTAGACTGGTAAAACAATGGAGTGTTACATCACCCGAATAGCAAACGCTGAGCCTGATAATTCAAATCCGTATGCATGCAAGGATCGTAAAATTTAGCAATGGAACTCTGAATTAGAACACAATTAATGTCAACTGAAATATAAGATGTAATAAGATGTATATGTAGCACCACCAAATTAAAATATATTTTTTTCAATCTTACAAAGAATATTTTGATATTCTAAGATCATATAGTCAATATTCGGTATTAATAAAGTTATTTAATAGATATATTGTAATAAAAATTTACTATAGTAATATTTAAATAATAGAATAAAACATTTATACTAGATGGCGGAATGCCGTCAATTTTATGGTGTGAAAAAATGGTAAAAGATATATCAGTCTTTAGCGATAGATGTCCTCGCTGCGGAAAGGGGCCGATGGTAACGGACAACTCCAGCGGCGAGATGTTTTGTGGAAATTGTGGATTTGTCGTAACGGAAAGGATAGAAGAAACAGGTCCTGAATGGCGCGCATTTTCGAAGGAGGAACACGAAGATAGAAGTCGTGCAGGAATCCCAACTTCCCTTGCAATGCATGACATGGGGTTAGCCACTATTATTGGCCCCGTAGATAAAGATGCTTCAGGCAAACCGCTATCAGCTTCTATGAAAAGTACTATCGAAAGGTTAAGAACCTGGGATAGTCGGAGCCAAGTCCATGAGCCCGTAGATCGCAATTTTCGACAAGCGTTTAGCGAATTAGACAGATTAAAGGACAAACTTGCAGTAGGCGATGCAGTAATTGAAAAAGCCGCATATGTATACAGGAAGGCTCTAGAAAAAGGGCTAGTGAGAGGTCGATCTATTTCTGCTTTAGTTGCTGCTGCCCTATATGCAGCCTGTCGAGACACAGAAACACCACGAACTCTGAAAGATATCGCTAACGCAAGTAACATTAAGAAAAAAGATGTAGCGCGTTGTTACAGATTGCTAATTAGAGAACTCGATCTTAAAATGCCGGTAGTAGACCCGGTAAAATGTGTTGCAAGAATTGCAAGCAAAGCAGGACTCTCAGAAAAGACAAAACGCAAAGCACTAGAGATCTTAAAAAAAGCAGAGGAAGGAAAAATTTCTGCTGGCAAGGATCCAATGGGTTTGGCAGCTGCAGCGTTGTATGTTGCTTGTGTGATGAACGGAGAGAATAAAACACAAAAAGATGTTGCAGAGGCGGCAGGTGTAACAGAAGTAACGATCAGGAATAGATACAAAGGTCTTAAGATGCATCTTAGGCTCTAAGGTAGCTTAGTAATCTTCTCCTTTCATCTACAAGTTCTTTAAGGAAACTCATTTTTTCACCTATTGTTGTGTGATTCATATGATGTTTGAGCGCAAACTCGAGTGATACTAGGAGCAAAGTAATGTCTGAATCAAGTGATAGAAGATGATCTATATCCAAATTTTTAACAGTTCCATTAGGATTCAATGTGAGTTCATATCCGCTTAGCATAGTAGGCAAGATAGAAATCAATTCATCGTATGTCTCTTTATTTATGCATGGCTTCATGGAATTTATTCTTAATTTTATATTATGAACAACTAAACTGTTTGCTGTGTGCATTTCTACGTAGCTTGAATGTCCTGTTCTTATGCCCCTTTGCATTGTTGATGCCGCCCTGACCATTGTATTTAGCTTCGGAAAGTGCTTCCTCTTTTGTCGTCTGACAGGTTTATGCATTAAACGGACTTTGAGATGACCCTCTTAAATGCTTTCTTTATTAAAAGGGATATAATACTAATACACTATTTTTGGTCTTATGATTCAAATCTACGTTTAAATAAATTGATCGATCTCAGTTTTTATGATTTAAAATCGTGATGCTAAAACATTCAATAATCTATTATATGACATATGAATACTAATTTCCTTTGCATCATAACATTAATTCCATTAGTGATGCTATACAATGCTAGTATTAGCCTATATATTGAAGACATGTACAATATGACAAAAATTTCGAAAGATTATCTCATATCTTTAATATAGAAGGGGAAATTGAAAATTATAGCAATTAGTAGCCGAAAATAGTATCAGAGTACCCTAATAATTATTGTACTTCTATAGCTGATTCATTAAATCCCATCTTAACCAAATATCCTTTAACGTCATCTCTGTGATCTCCTTGCAACATAATGAACCCATCCTTTGCTGTACCTCCACATGCAAACCGACTCTTTAATTCTTTAACAATACGTTGCATATCACTTAATTTTGGGTCTATGCCCTCGATCATAGTAGTTGTCTTCGAAAAACGTCTTGTTTCAAGGCGGACAACAACCCGAGTGTCTTCCTTCTCGAGTTCCCCGCAGGCGCAAAGATCATCTGGGAGACCACATTTTTTGCATATAACCGCCATCTTATAGTAGAATGCTATTTGTCAGATCCTATTATTAAGCCTTCCCGGTGGACACAAAAAGAATTATAGAATTAGCTTCTAGACATACTAAATGTCCATAGACGATAGAAAACAATATGAGCCATCAGCAATAAAGAATGCAGCAGAGTTACTTACAAGAGGAGCATCGCTAATAAACGAAGCTTGCCCTAAATGCCGGGGTGTTCAGGTCAAATTCAAGGAAATAATTACGTGTATTAATTGTGGAAATGAACAAAGAGTATTCAGTGACAGATCTTCAATAGATTCAAACCAATTATCTATAGTTGAAGATTACAAGCAAATCCCTCTAGAATTAATAGAGAATTCGATTGCCAATAAAATAGTAAATCTAATAAATATATTTGATGATGATAACGAAGATATTAGCGATCAGAAAAAAAAGGCTGATCTTCTTGAATTATATCTTAGGATTATTGAAAGAACAAGGCATTTGAGAAATAAATAAATTTGATTTTAAATATCATACGTGAATAGATACAAAATTTATTGATATGAACCTTCTCCACAGAATTTAACGTAGTCAGGATTGTAATAATTTTCGTATCTCTTTTTTCTATACAGATGCAGATCAAATTTCGTAAAATTAGATCAAGCATCATTAATTGGAATTAATTTTTAGCTAGATATAATTGGTGTCACTATCTTGAAACGCAAGTTTTTCTATGATGGTAGAATGAATTCTCTGGAAGGTTTTATTTACTGAGAATCCTGCGATGCTGTAAATTCTTCCTTCCTGTATGACTTGAATAGACCTAAAGATTGAACATTTAAATTGTAAAATAAAAATGATTGGAGCAACATAGAACGTAATCTATTTAAGGCCTGTACAACTTATTGATTTGTCATGAGTAAGAAGAAGAATGCTCCTTTGCCTGCTTCCAGTGCAGGATTACTGAGATTTTTCGAGGACGAAACCAAGGGAACTAAAGTTAAGCCTGAAATAGTATTAGGTGCTACTGGCGCCCTCATAGGAATATCTATTTTAATTAGGATTATCTTTCCAGTCTCCTAATGACTATTAATGTTTGATCCTAGCTCCGATAGTGTATCAAATATTCATAAGAGATGGTCATTTACTCGTTTAAATCCCTCATCATATAAAATCTCTTATCTGGTCTCTATTTTAAGTACTACTACCACTATTATTATTTGCCATTTCTATCTTCTCAAGACGGATTGGTTCATTTATGTTTCTCATCTGCTGTTAGGGTCAGCGACAATAACAGGAGCAAATTTTCTTGATTTTTTTTTATTGCACAGAACTCCAAACAACAAAATCACAAAAGTACATCATGTTTCTGCGTTTGCAAACCTTTTGTGGGTTTTAACAATAATTATCGGAATTGCTTTGTATGTATTATTATCGAAGAATGAGACTATCACTAATTATATTGTTGAAGGAATGTTCCTAGCTATTGGATTGCGTATAGGAATTTTTACTTCAGTTTTCGGTGCGACTATCGGTAAGGCGATAACGGTATCATTTATCTCGCCATTGCTTCTCTTATTCGCTTTTTTGCCATTTACTTTTTATTTTGAGGCTATAACAACACCCGTCGTTCTTGGTTTCGGGTTTTCATTGCTGTTGCTTGGAATTATATGGACTATATTAGCTGATAGAGCTGGAAGACCTGAAATTAAGAGCACGTTTAGAGTTTTGCAAGCATTTCTTGCTGCATGGACTGAAAACAAAGCAGAGAATATGGAAGAGATTGCAGAGTCAAGGGCCTATGTTGAATCTGTACTGACGTATCTTCTAAAATTTAAAACTATGAATTCTAACAATGTATTTATTGTTCTACCTGATATACACCCAGGCCCGTTCAATCCTATAGGTGGAAGTAATCTCCCTTATATTCTTTATACGTTATTTTCTAAAAACGCAATGATTATGCACAGTGTATCAGGCCATTATCTAAATATACCTTCGAAAAAGGAAGTTGACAAATACGTTAAGACCTTGTCTGATTCAAAACTATTGGAAGCAGGCGCTTCTTGCACCAATCCTGTTCAGATCAAAATGGGGAAATGTACTGTCACAGCAATCGCATTTGGCCATAGCGTTGTTATGTTCCTCTCAACGGCTCCAATAGGAATGGATGATGTACCTGAGCATATTCGTACTATCTTGGAACATTATTCGTCGCAGATTGGATTTCACAATATACTTATAATTGACACTCATAATGCAATGGGCGAATCCTTAAGTCAACAAGATAGCGAAATTATGATATCTACTGCAAAACATTGCTTAAATGAATTAAAACAAACAAGACAACACGAATTTAAAATTGGTTTTGCCAACTCTGGCGACCTTTCATATAATATGAAATCTATGCAGGATTTAGGACAGTCTGGGCTTTCATCACTACTACTGCTTGTGGATGGAAATTCATACTTGATAGGTTGGGCAGACTCTAATAATATGCGTAATGATCTTCGAAATTACATTATGTCTAAATTAAATAATGATAGGATAAATATGCTTGAAATCTGTACATCCGATACTCATTCTACTTCTGGAAAGAGGAATCGACAAGGATACTATACTCTTGGCAATTTGAGCAAACCAGAAGAAATCGCTAGAATTTACCTTCACTTGGCAAGAAAGTCTATTGAAAAAGCTACACCCGCAACGTTCGAATTACTTTCGAGCAGATCATCTATCAAGGTTATGGGGAAAAATCAATTTAAGGATTATTCTATTGCCTTAGACAAATCTATGAAGATTACAAGAGTTTTTGTTGTCATCACTATTTTGGTATTTATAGGAATGTTAATTTTCAGCTAAATCTGTATATGCCAATCTTTATACCAATAGAAATCAGATAGATGGATGGGGAGAGATTTGAACTCTCGACCACCTGTGTGTGAGACAGGTATCCTGACCAGGCTAGACTACCCATCCAGTTGATATCCTATCTTTTATAATAAATAATAATAAGTTATACATTCTACAGTTGTAAAGTTTATAGCATATTAATAATATCTTTAATACAAAGGAGCATTGTTTGCGCTACAATTAGCCAGTTTATTAGAGCAATTATTTACAAAAAGATTGACGTTGAAACAAAATCTAATATGTTAATAAAAAAGGGAAAACAAATACTTTATACGGTAATAAAAGATCAAAAATTACTAATAAACATAATTTTCTTTAGCTCGGTCTCACAGATAATAAAAATAATTAGAATGTGTGTGTACGGCTCACTGGCCGGTTTTATTAACGAGTCTAATTATTCTCTTATAATATAAACATGCACTGGAGCATATAAAAAAATTTCTATATTCATAGTCTTCTTATAGTCATTAGGTATGCTATTATAGACAATAAAAGATAGTATAGCATTGATGTTTCCAATTATAAGAACAAATTTATGATATCATTATTTCAATGGGTTGATGATGACTTGAAGAGTTACTAAATCCCAATTAAAAAACACCAGGAGTGTGAAGCTGGAGCTTAATTAACTAAATATATAAGTTACCTTAATAGTCGCATTAAACAATCTTGAACAATCAGATCATGCAGCTTTTAAAGATATCGGGTTTCATCTAGTTAGATAGATATGACAAATGTACTGCATATTAGATGCACAATATCCATAGCAACGGATCTAAAACATGACATTAATCTGAACATTATGATAGTGAAGGATTACTTTCACATGAATGATGGCAGTAAGAATGTATCGCTGTTATATGAATATGGGAATATAGAAATATAAAATAAGTAAAGAAAATAGATGAAAAAGTCCCTTTATTAGATTAATCTAAATGCCTATGTATTGTAAGGAGAGAATGTGGCTGAAATGTCATATACTATAAAAAGTCTTAATATGAGACTCAACCTATATGTATACGGACAATTTCTCTGCAAACCATCTGTTGATAGAAATCTTAAAGGAAAGGAATAAAAGAAAAAGATGTCCAAGTTGACAAAGAGCATTATGCATCAACAATTGATAAGAAAAATAATTAAATACACTCATACATAGGTATGAGCTCTATCTCTATGTTCCTTCGCTAAATCCTTCTAAATATTTCTTCTGCTCCTGTGTGAGTTTGTCAATAGATATATGCATAGATTCTAGTTTAGCAAGAGCAATCTCTTGATCCTGACTTTTATCGATGTTATACACTATTGGTTTCATACTTCCTTTGGACTCAGCCAGTCTCAATACTGATAGGAACTGGTTGGCAAACCTCATGTCCATAACCTCAGAGGGATGACCTTCTGC
>JBKPPX010000453.1:0-2290 GCA_046733815.1 Thermoproteota archaeon
GTACTTAGCAACAAAATTTAGAAAAATAATTGCAAGGCAGCGTCATAAAATCTTTGAAATTAACATGAGTATCAAAGCTATCTACGTGCTAAGAGAGTATAGTTTTTAAATACATAGGGACGAACAAAGAGTCGATTTCACATTTATGAGGCCGAAGAACTATAACTCATTGTTATTAGCTAAATGATTAGTAAATATATTATTTATTACTACTTCTTAATGAATGATGGAATCTAATTTGGTAAAAAATCTTGAGTTTATTGTTTGTTTTTCAAATCCTGATGAATAAGCAAGGTAAACTAACACCAATGAGTTTCACATATATCATCTTTCGGTATCAACAATGAAATCCAGTGTATTATGGTTTAAATCAAACTCTACTTTTCTTAATCCAAATTCTTCAAACAAAAATCTATATAGTTCTGCCAAATAAAGAGACCAATTCTTCCCTAGATCATGTTGTATTACATACGAATGTAGGGTATAATTGACTTCATGTCTATATGGGTAGCCCGATATCTTAATCCATGTTTCGATCACATCTAGAGCCGATTCAATATTGTATTCATTTCTTAGAAGCAGTACAAAATCTTTGGTTTCAGTCTTCGCAATATATTCTGCAATGGAAGATATCTCTTTCTCTGGAAGCCTATTTATGAGGTTACTTAGCAATCCTCTCCTCACAGTAACAAATCCAGCTTTTGCTGCATTAGAATGCCAATCAATATGCCTTCTTATGATATGACTTACTAATGTATTGACACTGATATCTTTTTGCTCTGCTTCATGATGCAGTTTATTTAAAATAGTGATATCTAATCTAAAGGTGATACTTTCACTTTGATGTTGATGATGTTTTGCATCGTTCTTTTCTATAATATTCATACTTTAGACTCAAATATGATACAACATAGAGTCGAATAAATTATTTCCCGTTAATACAACAACCCAAGTTCATAATTAATTTCGAAGATTATAAACCGAATAAATTTCTATTTGACTCAAAATGGACAATGTTTCATAATGCTGCTCTGGGTACAATGCAAGGCAATGTACTCATCATACTATTATAAAAAACTGAGGACCAGATTCTGTAATGGTCGGAAAAGATAAACCCACATTCCATGCTTTACATCATGTGACTGCAATAACGTTTCTCTTGATTGGCATTATTATTACAACTAGCATATCGTTTGTTTTTCCATTAGTATTAAACCAAAATCATACTGCAATGGCACAACAACAATTGCAGCAGCAACCGCAGCAACAGCAACAATCCCAAGCTAACCAAACATTTTCTCCTTCTGTTGAAGAACAACAACAGCTTTTGGAAGGCGTATCTTTCCAAATCGACGATGTAACTTTTACACATCATATGGCATCAGTTAATGGAATTCAGATGCACTATGTTATGGGTGGTCAAGGAGACCCTGTAGTTTTATTGCATGGTTGGCCAGAGACATGGTATGCATGGCACAAAGTAATGCCGGCCTTAGCTCAGAACTATACTGTTATTGCACCTGATCTTCGAGGCCTTGGAGACTCTTCCAAACCACCAACTGGTTATGATGGTATAACCGTAGCCGAAGATATACATCAACTAGTTACTCAGTTAGGATTTAACACAATTTCCCTAGTGGGTCATGATATCGGAACATGGGTAGCCTATCCTTATGCAGCTGAACATCCTACAGAAGTAGAGAAATTAGTAATCATGGAAGTCCCGCCTCCCGGTTTCTGGCCTCCTCCCGTCCCACTACCATGGTGGTTCTCTTTCCATCAAACACCCGATGTACCAGAAACACTTGTACAAGGAAAAGAGATGGAGTACTTATCATGGTTCTATCATAATCTTGCGTACAATCCATCTGCGATAACGCAAGAGGCTATCAACGAATATGTTAGTCATTATTCTGCTCCAGGTGGAATGCGCGCTGGGTTTGAGTATTATCGAGCTTTCCCAGAGGATGCAATGCAAAATCAGAATTATTCTAAAACTAACCTTACAATGCCAGTACTGGCTCTAGGAGCAGGATATATTCCAGCATTTGGAGGTATTAGTAATCCTACTGCCGTGCTTGGCATGCAGCAATCAGCTGAAAATGTTACAGGTATAATAGTTCCAAATTCAGGTCATTTTATTGCAGAGGAGCAACCACAGTTCGTTATAAGTCAGCTCTCCAATTTCTTTAGGAATAATACTAATGGTACTGGAGACGCTGGAGATACTGGAGATACTGGAGGCATTTTTGATCTGCCATAGTTTACACATACGTCTTGTATTTTAGAG
>JBKPPX010000454.1:0-6183 GCA_046733815.1 Thermoproteota archaeon
ACAGCATGATATGGGGAAGAATTGGTCTCTATATCTGGCAGAACTATATAGATTTTTGTTTGAAGAATTTGGATTAAAAAAAGTAGAGTTTGACTTAAACCATAACACATTGGATTTCGTTGTTGATACCGAAAGATGACACATACATGTGTGAAACTCATTGGTGTAGGTTTACCTTGCGTATTCATCAGGAATTGAAAATCAAACAAACAAACAATAAACTCAAGATTTTCTATCAAGTTAAATTCAGTCATTCATTAAGAAGTAATAATAAATAACATATTACTAATCATTTAGCTGATAACAATGAGTTATAGTTCTTGGGCCAGATAAATGTGAAATCGACTCTTTGTTCGTGTCAATGTATTTAAAAACTCTGCTCCCTGAACACGTAGACAGTTTGACACTCGTATGTTAATTTCAAAGATTATAATCGAATAAATTTCTATTTGACTCGAAATGCACTATGTTTTGTGATGCTGTTGCTCTAGAGGGTACAATGCAAGGCAATGTACTCATCAGACTATTATAGTAATCATATAGTGTGAATTAGGAGAGACATGTCGGATATCATAACAAACTGGGAGGACATAATTCACAAGAACGCCAGAACAAGCGATGATGGAGATGCTGGCAACATAGTTGAAGTCGAAGAAGACACCCTGACTCTTGAAAGAGGACCTACAGCAGAGTACGTGATTCCAAAATCAAAGGTAGGAGGATTTGATGGCTCAGAAGTATCTTTAGCTATTTCGTTGAAAGACCTAAATAATCAGTACAGAAAGAAGTAGAAAAAGTGGGCGGCAGAGGCGTATTAGGAGAAGCCAAGCGATTCTACCATAACCTCTAGCCTATGCCAGGTGATACACACATGACCAAAATCAGCAACAACAACAGCAGCAATAATGATCTAGCAACACACAGACCGTTCGGTCTGACAATATTGGCAGTTCTTTTTCTAATAGCTGGATCCTTTACCTTGGTTGATGGGATAACAACACTTGAAACAGCACTTGCACAGGCAAGTGGGCCAATTTTAACAGATTTAGAAGTCTTATTCATACCCCTTGCTGTTGAAATTCTGTGTATTGCGTCGTTTGTTGTAGCATTAGGTCTGTTTACGGTAAAAAGCTGGTGGGTTTGGCTCGTTGCAGTTGTGTTGTCAGCCATTGGATTAGTTGTTAATGTCATCTCGTTAATTATCCCAAATATGTTTACAATGGCTGGTGCCGTTGTTGGCTTTGTCATCAATGCCATAATATTGTATTACCTCTCTAGAAGAAACGTGAGGCAGTACTTTGGGAATAAAGCGTCTGCAAGGGAGTCTTCATCAACAACAACAACAACTACGGGGGGAGGAATTTGACAAAATGACGAGAATGATTGTTACATCTATTCATCATCCCTTCTGTCTGCAAAATGGGCTGGCAGATTCTTACAATCAGCTATAATTCACAAGGTGCTGCAATAACGTTCATTATAATTCTTCGTAGTAATATAATTTCTTGGTTGTTTAACCTTAGCTAATAATGGAAGAAAAGTGGGCAATAGCCAGTCAATCTCTAGGCGTGACTTTCTAAAGCTGATGGCTGCCGCCTGTACTGTCATTACGTTTGCACCCTTTGTTGATTGGGACAAGATTTTGGCAAATTGCCTCGACAGGTGTGGTTCAAAGAGCGAAAGCTGAGCTTCCTGATGGATCTCAGGCAAATATCAATACATTTCAAATCAATCATTGAGAAGCAGTGATATATCCCAAAACTGATGATCCTCTTTTAAACAAGGATGCCTTTAGGACTTGGCAGCTTATACGGTTACCCGCCGAGCTTGGCGGTGACAAAAATGATGTTTCTGCTTTTAGAGTATACAGTGCTGTGTGCCTCCTAGCAGATAGCACCTTTAACATATTAGCCGTTCTAACGGGTGGCCTTAGTCAAATCTGTCTTGGATTCCACCAAATCTTCGTCAATATTGTAAAGCAACCGCCTTATGCAGTGAGAAACTGCAGTGATACTCCACGCTTTCTGTCGTATCGGAAAAGGAATGCTTCATCTGACCTAATAGGTATAGGTTCTATAATCTCGTTTTCGCAGCTCGAGCACTTAACAGTGCTCATGTGCCGTAGATAAGACGCGCACCAAAAGCATGAATTGCAGAGAACAAAATAACGGTGGCTATTACTCCTCTTGCTCAAGTGCGGTTCAGTTGTCGCCTGTGACTTAGCAGTTGTAGTTGCAGTAGACATGGTTCGACAAGGCAGAGCTCATTAGATATTCCTTGCCAATAGTAACTTTATAGTCTATCGTAAGCTATGCGGATCTATATTGTCCTAAATCTTTTAGGACGATGCAATTTTTGTAATAGTGATGATTTAATTGTAATGAGGTTGATTGGAAACTCCGATAACTGTTCATGAACTCCCCAATCCCCAAGAGAGTTACGGAGCGACACACCATCTAGCTCTATTATTATTATTATTTTTATTCTCCATCTCTATTTTTTCAGCGATATCAAGTTATGAACGATATAGTATTGGCAAAGATATGTCTAAGCCAAGTCATCGGCAACTGCATTAATATCTTCACTTTCTAATGTAGCGAAGCTATGTAATACAAAATCCCGTCTCGCTTCCAAACTGAATACTTGCTGCCATTTCCAAAAAGTAGCTCAGCATTTTGCCATTAAATACTATATTGGCCATATTTAGCCGGATGGTAGAAAATAAGTTCACCTGTGAGGCTTGTGGCGCATCGTTTAGCACGCATGAAGGATTAGTGAATCATAATGTCAATTCTCACGGTGCGGCTGTGGGGGAACAACTAAGACAAAGTGAAGAAATACAAAAGCAACGGGCGGAAGAGTAGATAGGACAGCTGTTGCAAAAGATGAAACTCCCTATACCTTATTCACATGTTATAAGCCGCTTCAATCCAACATATTTTTGTCATAGCTAATACACTATAAGTTAAACCTGCATTGTTTTTGTTGAAGTATAATTGACTGAGTCCTAATTTTGAAGTTTTTTTAGTTGAGTCCCTCTGGGCCCGCTCTAATATTAGTTCTTTTTATAAGGGTTCTGCCTTAAACTGATAGAAGTTAGCTTTAAACTTTTAGATCGATTCCTTACTGAGCGGCTTTTTCATCCGTCTGATGGTCTGTCTGAATCCTAGTGATTTCTTTGCTACATGGTCTTTCAATTCTTCGTAGTTCAGCTCAAATAGAAGAAGTTACGTAGAGTTTTGCCGAGGGCTAGAAGGCACCCTCTAAGCAGAGTGCCTATAAGCGATGAGCTGCATGAAATATTAGACACAGCAGACCTTGCAGGTAAGGCACTGAAACTTATCTTTACTAGTATCGTAACAGACTAGCATGTTATTTACTCACTTGCAGACGGTCGTAATAGTACCCTTATTCTTTTTCCATTGTCCTATCTTTTTAGTGCAGGTTCAGTGTCGCCAAAGCTTTTTTGGCTTGCTGTTAGCTTCATCGAGAATCGTCCAAACATCTAGCATTGAAGAATGATGAGATGAGTGTGGCAAAAGAAGTTGAGAATCGAGCTGGAAAATTATGAAATACAATAATATTATGATATGAAAACCATAAAATAAAGAAAGGAGATACAAATTTATCAAAAAATGAGTGGACGACATTATATCCTTTTATAGATCTCCATGAGATTCACTCTGTTGTGACACTTCAAAGAGGTAAATGGAAGAAGAGTTTTGCCGTCATGTATCCACATTCGCTATAAAAACTTCGCAACGGGAATTGATTTTTCCTTATAGTCATGTAAAATGTTGTATTTTCAGTTGTTTGGAGGTAATTTCACGGTTTTTACCTGTCGAAGTGGCTGAAGTAGATTACCATATAATGATAGGACATATGATTTTTTAAAAATCTGATAAAGGTATTAAATGTTATATTTGGCACTTCAACGACATGAAGCTCAAAGCAAAAAATGCCTATACTTTGACAGTACTTGGACTAGGAGCATCAGTTGTCGAAGACATTGGTGATGATATAACTGTACAACAAAATGTGATACTAAAATGAAGAATCGTGATAGAGATCCAGATAAGGATATGAATAGATTCAGAATATTGAATGTAGACCCTGCCACAATTCCAAAGTATATCCAGAATTCTAGCTATGGAGATCACAGCCTTGTTCTCTACCCTCGTTTGGAACAATTTGAAGAATTTTATATTGAATGTTGCAAAGATTCAATTTTAGAAAGAAACGAAACATTTATTCTTCTCACATACTATCAACATGTTTCTGCAGTAAGAAAAAAGATGCATCTTCTAGCAGGGATAAATGCAGCAAAGTATGAAGATGACGGCGCATTGGTAATCCTAGATTCTGAAGAGGCATATAGGGCGAGTGTGGAACAAACCAGAAGAGATAATTTTATTATCATTTTAACTAACGTATTAATGAAAAATACACAAGAACGTGACAAAAAAGGAATCACATTGGTTATTGACCAAGGTACTTTTTTCCTAAATAAAAGATTACCTGAACTCATTTCACATGAGGCATCATTGCTCAATCCATTAGATGCTAATATTAGGTGCTTTTGTTGCTATCATAAGAAGGATTTTAGTGTGCTTCAGGAAGAGCAAATAAAAGGAATATTTAAGCATCATTCGAATAATTTGGTTTTAGCATAGCAAGAAAAACTCCCTCCTAAATTCAAGATAGGCAAAATACTCTGGCTGGCTACTCTGTGTCACTAAAGGAGGGCTTCATCATTAACCGATCGTTAGAGGCAGCAGAGAGAGAGAGAGAAATACCAGGTTGCAATTTTAGAAAGCCTCAAGAAAGCCCATTGGGTTCAAAACATCATAGTGAGGGAAAAGTTTCATTTGGCCTTGGACAGAGAGAACATTTGAACTAACTGCACCGAATATCAAAATTAGGCTCACACGAAATTGTCTGCAGAGGTTTTGAAGTTAATGGCTGGAAGCTACAATAGAGCCAGAGCTTAATTAAGAGATCATATCAACAAATTGAGATGTGCAGATACTGTTATTATTTTACGGAATCACAGAGATATTGCCATTAGGAACTTATAGAAAGCACGGAATTTACGTCGTGGCAGTAACCTTTTACTTCGAGAATACAGAATGGAAAACAACGTAAGCATAAAAAGAAACAGGGTTTCAAATTACTGGCATAAGATAACGATAATTATGACTAAATTCCCAACAAATGGGTAAACCATATGGTCACCGTAAATATATCATAAGATTCTGTGCTTGATAGGAGATGCCTCCAACTGCGAGCAATATAAAACTCAGAATTTTGGTAGTAGATGATGAACGAGATATACTGTTCGGGCTAAATGCGCTTTTAAGATGGCATAATCATTATGTTAAAATATTTGATAATTCTTTAGAAGCTTTGAGGCATATTACTTGTAATAATCTAACTACTGCTTCCTATGACTTAGTTATTACTGATTACAGAATGCCTGGTGGTATATCGGGCCTAGATTTAGCCAAATGGGTCAAAGAGCATACCAGAACAAAACCTAAGGTCTTTTTGATGACCTCATTTGATGAGTCATCTATACCGGGATTAAGTGAAGCATTGGAATCAAAAATAATAGACAAACTTGTTCAAAAACCTATTCCAAACGAAAAGTTAATTTCTATTATTGAAAAGAGCTTTTTGCAACATAATAACAATCATTAGCTATTGAGGTCTGATGCATAACCGTAGGATGGTTGTATGAGTCTATAATGACAATAAGGATTAGGCATACTCATCCCACCTTTGTTTAAATCACATATAGAATTCGCTTATTCTAAGTTTGCACTCATAAGCAAAATTTACATCAGCCTGGAACTGCTGGATTTCAGGGATAGAAACCTACACAGCCGGTTGATAGTTATTGCACTAAATAGTAAAATTATGCTATTATTTTCTTTTTTACACAAGATTTTTTACGACAATCATGTTATTTCCATTGTTACATTTATATATTTTAGTCTTTATACAAAATTAGGGTGAAGCCCTATTTCAGAAATCACAGAGAAATACTCTAACGTTCAGCAGATTCTGTCTGCTCTTGCCTCCCCCGATGTCTTCAAGTTATTTTTATATGCAGACAAAGGTTTTGTATTGTCTGTTTCTCTTTTGGAAAAACTTCGAATGTCAAATAAGCAGTATTATAAG
>JBKPPX010000455.1:0-8898 GCA_046733815.1 Thermoproteota archaeon
GCTTGCGTTGCTGGACCGGTACCAAGGCACAGAATTTTTTACTATATCATTATATATAAGGTCAATACCTTGAACGAGCAGATGGAGCAAAAATGCAAATATGTCCTGGTCGGGTATGCAGTCGCCGATCAAGACTTTTGCAACATTAGCGAATTTTCTTCAGTCAGTTGGATGCAAAGACATAATGCTGATAGAGTATCGTCTTTCAACCTTTTTTTATTTATTACGAAAATCACTATTTGAGGCCCCTGAAATTATCTTCCATCTCTTAGCGTATAACTTTCATATCCTGTTCGTACTTTTCCTGCAACGATCGTATTTTCATCTCTTCTGCTGCTTTGATCTCTAAAAGATGAGGGGTTAATCGATAACTGCATTTGGAACAATATTTATTATCTAATGCATTAACCAAACTACACTGTGGACAAATTGATATAGATGGTTTTTTCTGGATATCATTTTCTGTTAAAATTCCGGTTGTGCATAAGTGTCTGTTTCTTAAGATAATTTCCTTTTTTCCCTTAGGATCGTCATTTACGTTTTTAATTGGATGGCTTTCTTGAATATCAAGGAAAGGTATGTCTCGTTAAGAACTCTGCATGCCGTTAACACCTTGAGGTTGTTATTTTGATGGCTCTTCAGAGCCATTAGACTGCATGTAATGAAAAACTCTCTAGAAGAGAAGATTTTGTAGGATTATGGACTAGATCAATTTTTCCGACTGTGGTAGATATCTTCACTGGCATTATTAGAATATGACTTCTAATCAAGGATATTGTCTTGTAGCACCTAACTTGCATACGAACTCGTGTAGTAGATGGGCTCTAGGGTATGAATCAAATTGACATTATAAGGTCCAAACTAAGGTTACTACTATGTCACATATTTTCAGTCTTCTGATCAATCTATAATGCATAGGACAGTCAAGCCATAGCGTTAGTAAAAGAACTACCCACTCTTACTACCATCTGAAAGCAGGCTCATCTTCCATTACCTTTTCGAAGATCTGAAGATAATTTTTAGTCATTATTTCATCTGTAAAGAGCTTTTCAACTCTGCGTCTACAAGATTCTGGGGAACATTCGCAAACCTTCTCGACATATCCTTGTAACTCTCGAGGAGTTTTAGCTAGAAAACCATTGGTTTGGTTTACAATTATATCGTTTAGTCCTCCATTAGCTAGAGCAAGTACCGGTTTTCCGTAGGCATTCGCTTCTACAGCATATAGTCCAAAGGCCTCTATCCAGGTAGGTTTCGGGCATGCAACAACAGCTTTACATTTCTTGATTAATTCTGTCTTTGTTTTATTGTCTATGAGTCCAAAGTACTCTGCCAAGCCATCGGTATTTTGGCATTTCTCTCTTATCATTTGTACATAGGAAAGATCTGGTACGTGTATATCATCACCAGCTATTTTTATAGCGTTTCTTGTTCTCACGGCTAAATCTATTGAATCTTCAATTCCTTTTTCTCTGACTATTCTATTTATTGAGAGAAGATAATCTCCGTTTTTATTTTTATTATTACTTTTTGTTTCTTCTATCGTAGGCAAAGGGATTCCGTGATGGACATATCTAACTGGTATTTTAAGGACAGACGACATATATTTAGCATGAAGTATTGATAATCCAATATACCTAGGAAATCGCTGCTGTTCAACCGGAACTTTTTGCCGCTCTACTATACCATGATTAGTATGAATTATTTTCATCTTTGGAAATTTCTTTGCAGAAAGATAGGAAAAGCAATGCCATGTATTATCCCATACTATTCCATTCCCACTTCCGTATTCTTTTTCCAGTAGTTCTTTGTACATGAGATAGTGCGCTTCTTCAGCAGCAGGTCCTTCCCAAGAAGGTTCTATCGTTTCTATTATGTTCAAGTTGGAGGGTACTCCTCCTCCTTCACCTATAGAAGAACCTTTAGATGATATCAAAGTCACATCATGAGATTTACTGGCCACATTTTTAGAAACCCACATAACGACGGCCTCCAAGCCTCCATTCGATCTTCAACAAGTCTGAGATGAAAATAATCGGGAGGTGGAGTAGGTAAATTAGGGCTACTTATAACTAATACTTTCGTTCGCGAACACCAACAAGTATGAGCATTGATGTTTAATAATAATCATTCTAGAGATGCTTAATGGTTACGTATTATTATCACATCAATTAATGATGTTTGAAGATCCAAAATATACATATGATTCGCTTGTTCATGACAAACCTACTGGTCATCATTGGTACAGATGAATTGCTCTGACGATATTTGACTAACTGATATACCGATTGATCTTGGTTAGATTTAATTGACCTGAAAAGTGGGAAACTTGATATAATATCCGCTGGAAGCTTTCACTGAAGGATTATTTAAAGAAATTACATTATAATTTTAGCTCGTAGACAATGTGTCTTAAATAAACTGAATTTAAAAAGAATAAAGCTATATTCTTATCATAAAATATATGAAGTTGCAATACGCTTCCAGCGTGAGAATGAGAATTAATCAAAAATCACGTTCAAAAAAATGAAAAATTTGAGCATGGATATGAAAAGCAGTAGTAATAACAAGTTAATGTGGTACGCTAATATCAACATCAAAAATTGATGTTTTTTGCATAAAAGACAGAATTGACATTCTAGAGTGTTTTATTACATTCGACATGCAAAATTGTGTAGTTTGACCACATTATATGGTTTTACATTAATCTATCTCCATGTATCTACATCAGTATAGAATTGGAATGTTGATATTATTCTATAATATTTTCCTAAAGTGGAACAAAGCTGCTACAATAAGCTTGTCAATGTTGATTCATATTTAGGGTAAACCTGCCCAAAAATGTAATCGTTACTAGATGATCATCAAGTCAGATGGTTGCTCTGAATTCATAGTTGATGAAACTATAAATAAGATAGGTCCAGAATTCATTTGGCTTTGGATTGCTATAGAACCAACAAATAAGGAAATTCTTGGATTTAGTATATCAAAAGAACAAAATATATTTGTGGCATAACATTTCCTGTTCAATCTTTCAGAAGGATATGGTAAACATTCAGTTTCAACTGATGGTGGACCTGATATCTACAAGCTTGCAAGTTTTTGAAATTAGATCATCATATTAATTCCTCTTATGAGAAAGGCATCATAGAAAGGGCTATACAATATATCATAGGTAGAACTGAATGTTTTGATGACTATTTTTCCGTGCAGAAAAAAGGAATGTAACTAAAACGTGTACACATGGTTCCATCTTTTGACAGATCATTATAACAGGGAAGTGATCTCTTAACTTTACAGAGCCATCTTGTGTAATGCTCATCTATAAATACTTTGTGAACTGATAAAGAAGGAGAAAATACGAGTGAAAAAGATAGCGACAGAGTTTGGCCTTAGCATGACAGGCTGTCTGATATGAAAGCAAATGTCATACACGGAGATTTTAATCCCTGTGGAGGTGCTGAAAGACTATCACTTACAACTATGCAGGCATTATTGGAAATGGGAATAGATTTTGACCTTACAACCTTGAAGAGTCCTGATATACCAAAATTAGAAAATTCATATGGCAAAAGTCTTGTCTCAGTTATGAAAAGCATGAACAAAATTAATGTCATAAATATAATAGAAGAACTTCGGCAACAACAAGAAGATCATGATGATTACAATTACGATATTACAATAAATACAAATGGTGATGCAGCTCCTTATTATCATCCATCTTTTTCAAAAGATAATGCTATTACTTATTGCCACTTTCCTAGTACAAAATATCATATAGAATCTGAAAATATTGATTATCTAAAAACAGATCTTGGCATGACAGAAAGATCAAATATTTTTTCAGATAATAAGGATCATGAAGATATCAATAATCCAAAAAATTGCAAAACCAAGCTTCAGTTCAGCAGAAGAAAAGAATATTTTGAAATATTAAAATATGGATATTGGAATTTGATGAGAAATTCTACAGTGATTACCAATTCTGAATTCAGTCGCAGGGCAATAGTTAATGCATTTGGATTACACAACATTTACATACTCAGCCCACCAATAGATATTGAGACTTTTCGTAATGTTGCATTAATGGCAAATGGCGATGATGAAAGAAATGATATCATTCTTGTAATATCCAGAATCGCTCCTCATAAGAAAATTGAAAATGCAATCAACCTTGCAAAAATATTAAAAGATAACAAGATAGGCAAAGGAATGAAAATTGTTGGAAATCTTTACTATTATTATTTTGATTATTACTCAGAAATTAAGCAGATGGTACTAGGTCTTGGTTTGACAGACTATATTACATTTGAAATTAATGCTAGCTTAGATAAGCTTCTTTCTATCATGAGAGAATCCAGAGTATACTTTCATCCGATGGCAGGAGAGCATTTTGGCATGGCAGTATTAGAAGCTATGGCTGCTGGATTAATCCCAGTGGTTCCAAATGAAGGTGGCCTTACAGAGTTCGTTCCAAAAGAATATCAATTTAATACAATAGAACACGCTGCTGAAATTATAATGTATGTTTTTAATCATTTGCCAAAGACAGAGCGAATTAAGATAAGCCATGATATAAATAAATTCTCAAATTCTCACTATATTGAGGCATTTCAGACCATATTAAATGAATTATTATCTCGAAGAATGAAGTAAAGATGTCTGTTGATGTAAACATTACATTTTTAAATGTACAAGACGGTAGCATATGCGCTCTTCATTTAACTGTTTTTGCTACTAACAATCATTATTTGAGTAAAGTTTTTCAGCCACTCAATCAGTATTTCAAATAGCTTGACCTTGGATGTATTGTGATTGCAAATACTATACTTTTATTCCCTTAGTTATTTTTAAACTACACTCTCTTTATAGTAGTCCTCATGAGTAAATCAAACATTACAGAAATAGAGCAAGGGATTGGCACTGAGGTCTCCCAGTTCTTCTACCGAGTACCAAAAAAGAACCATGACGCGATAGTACAGCTCAGTAAAGAATTTGGCGACATAATAAGGAATTACGGAGTTGCACATTTAGTTTTCCAGCTAAACAACACTGAGGCACCAATGGAGGGAATCATTAACATAGCCAAAACTATCTCGGCTACTCAAGACGAGGAGGTTTGGTTGGAGCTAATATTTTACAGAGATCGTAAGCACCGGGATGGGGTCAGCGCAAAGATGCAAAATGATGAGAATATGGAATTACTCTACAAGCAGTCTGTGGAACTACTTAGTCCTGGATCCAGCTTCATCATGGGCGAATTCAGCCGCCTCAGCGTCTAGGCTTTGTATATCTAATGGATGAAGTAATATGTCTAAAACAAATAAAAGAAAAAGTAAAAAATCATTATTGATTTACAGTGCAGGGATATACTCCTAATTTTTTAGGGAAGGAATAATCCAGGATCAACTCTTGACTAATAACGTATTATTTTATGCAGCTGCTGCTGCATCCACGTTTATAGCTGGTATATTACATCTCGCAATTGTTCCAATGTTTTTTACGCAAATGTCCATAGACATTATAATATTCTTTATCGTCTCAGGTCTAACTCAAATACTCTGGGTTATACCTGTCTTTAAGAGGTGGATCAAACCTTGGTATTATGTCGGCATAGGTGGAACAGTTATCCTGATAATAATGTACCTCATTGCAGTACCAGGAAGAGGGTACCCAGTAAGTCAATTAGATATAGCAATAGAACTCTTTCAAATTGCTTTCATAATTCTATGTAGTATCATAATTGCAAAAAGAGGGGAAATGAAATTGGACAAGAAAAATGTCTAGTCCTACCTGTCATACACTACAGGTACTTCCATTACAAAGCTAGTAGTAGTTACAGAATTTAATTCACGGGTTTGGTGGGATGTGAGAGACAGATGTGACTCTATTTTGTCACCCAAATTATTGTATATGCAATTGAACATTGTATTTTTCGTTAAATATCTTATATGAGATAATAGTATAGATCTATGGAGGAATGGGATCCAACCATTAATGATTTTGTACTGAGATGTAACAGCTGCTGGAGAACAAACAAGCATATCAAAATTATCCGTACTTCAAGGGAGAAATATTATTGTGAATTGTGTTTGAGTATCTATGATAATTTATGCCACAGTTAAAGACAAGAATTGGCCTAGGTAGTAGTGGTAGAAATTTATAGACCCGGTCGATTAACTTCTCCGAATATAGAAATGCTCAGTTATTTTGTTATTTTTTAGCTTTTTCGTCTCTCTTTCTTTAATTGTGTATATATATTACCGAAGAAAGCATGTAGTGAAACACAACAAAATGTCAAAGTCTTCTTCTTCCTCCTCCTCCCACTCTCCATCATCTTCTTCTATTAATTATCCTCCAGGACCTCATTCAATCCTGCCTCACAAGTTATTACGTAAATTTATACACAATCCTATCAAAACCTTGATGGATATTGCATATACTTATGGAGATATTGCTCATTTTAAGTTTGGAACACAGCATGTCTATCTAATTAATAATCCACACTATATAGAGGACATATTAATTCGAAATTATAAGAATTTTATAAAAAGTAGAGGACTACAAGTTTCTAAGCGCGTATTAGGAGAAGGTCTAGTGACTAGTGAAGGAGAATACCATGAACGCCAAAGAAAAATAATACAACCTGCCTTTCATCCCAATCTCATAAAAAGATATGGAGACATAATGACAACTTATGCTGTAAATATGTGTCAGCGATGGAAAGATGGAAGTACGTTAGACATACATAAGGAGATGATAAATGTAACATCAGCAATCATTAGTAAGGCTGTCTTAGGTTCAGATATTAAATCAGAAGAAGAAGGTGGTGACGACCAAGTTGGAGATGCACTCTTGACTTGTGCTGAATACTTTAATCGTCTTCTAATGCCATTTGGTGAGCTGATTGAAAAAATACCAGTACTGCCTATTAATAAGGGATTTCAAGCTGCAAAAAAGAAATTAGATACTATAGTATATAGGATGATAAAAGAACATAGAGATAATCAAAGCAAAGGTGTATCCTCCTCCCAGAAGAGAGGAGACTTACTATATACTCTATTACAAGCCCAAGATGCAGAAACTGCAATTGGACCAATGACTGATTCACAATTAAGAGATGAAGTAATGACAATTTTTCTTGCTGGTCATGAAACAACAGCCAATGCTCTTACATGGACATTTTATCTATTATCACAAAATCCATCAGTAGAGGCTAAGCTGTATGAGGAACTATGTTCTGTACTAGGTAATGGTAAAGATGGCAGTAATAGTAATAGTACTAGTAGCAACGGCAGTACTAGAAGCAAAGGAAGAATTCCAACGATTGAAGATGTACCAAAATTAGAATATACAGAAAAGGTCTTTAGAGAATCAATGCGGCTTTATCCACCAGCATGGACTATTGGTCGTCAAGCTATAAATGATTATAAGGTTGACAAGTATGTTATACCTGCTGGTTCAATCATTCTAATGAGTCAATATGTAATGCATCGTAATCCGCTTTACTTTTCTGACCCCGACCTTTTTTATCCAGATCGCTGGACTAAAGAAGCAAAGTCTTCGCTTCCTAGATTCACTTATTTTCCTTTTGGTGGAGGTATAAGGGGGTGTATAGGTGAGCCATTTGCATGGATGGAAGGAGTACTACTAGTAGCTACTGTCTGCCAGCAGTGGAAGATGCATCATGACGACGACGACATAGATCATAATAAAGTTGAATTAAAGCCACTTATTACGTTACGCCCTAAAGATGGTATGTATATGAAGCTAGAACACAGATAGAAATAACAACTAACTACAAAAATCCTATAGATTACCTTTCAGTGGCAATTTGGAAATTTAACACACACGTAGAGTCAACAAAACATTTCTTGGAGGCCTTTATTCATGGCTTGAAGCTCATTCTAGGTTTACACATCCAATTACTCCTTCCTACTCATCTAACCCTTTCTCTATTAAAGGTCAAGGTTAGCAGCTATAGATAGAATGTGAGAGACATATTTAACTGCATTTTACTACTCAGTTTATAATCGTAGATTCAAATATACATTAGAGAAGAACTATGCCAGTAGATGTTTCTGATTAATGACGTATTACTTATTAAATGCTAATCTTCAAATAATATTATACTAAATCGAGCTAGTATATAATTCAGAATAATTTTCTTTAAAGTACATATACCATTATATAGTCAAAATTAATATGAGCAACAACACAACTTTACTAATGACTGGAATCCTAGCAGCTGTAGCAATGTTGTCAGCCGGAATAGCTTTAGTACCCATTACAATACAACAAGCAAGTGCACAGGATACAAATTTTAGCTTTGAACAAGATCAGAGTAACCGATGTAGTGATTCTGCTGAATGTAGTAATGAAGGCACAATAACGTTCGGTCCACCAGTTATCGATGACTTAGTATCTTTCCCTCTATCTGAATAGTATTAGATCGGAGACAAATACCACTATACAAATAACATTTCGTTAAAAGCAAAATAATATCAGTAATAATCCTTACTGCTGCAATCCCTATTTTATTCTTTATAAAAACTAAAGCATTATCTAGAATATAAGTAGAATGAGTATCAAGTCATTTTCAATTTTTGCCGGATATATCTATATACACTTACTCTAAATTAGATTGCCCTAGTCCCTCCTGACGATGTTATAAGTCATATGATATTCAATGACACATTAAAAATCAATGAACATCTCCCTATCATTATTGAGACCTACTTTGTAGACATATGCCTAATTAATATAATACATATGATGGATAAAAGTGAATGAAGCAATGTTTACTATAATATGACACAACAATATTAATTGATGCACATTATAAAAGAAATCCTTTTATTATTATATTTTCATTTAGTAGTATTGCCTTTGCTGTTA
>JBKPPX010000456.1:0-5591 GCA_046733815.1 Thermoproteota archaeon
ACATAATTATTCAATATGTCATAGGCGACTAAAAACACTATAAATAATGGGCAGAAGGACATTTTGTCTTTGTTAGCTATTTATCTTTAAGTATTGACTAAAAATATTGTTGATCAATCTTGCTATACTGATCTCCGGCAGAGGAAGTAATATGGCTGCCATTCTCTCTGCGATAAAATCAGGAAATATAAAAAATGTCAAGCCGGTATTAGTACTATCTAATAGAACAGATGCCGCAGGACTTAATATAGCCTTAGAAAAATTCGGACTTCCTACCGAAATAGTGCAGAGTAGAGGTTCAAAAGGTTGGGATTATGACAGGAAGATTGTTTCAGTATTAAGAAAATACGATGTTATGCCTGAGTATGGTCTAATATGCTTAGCAGGATTTATGCGACTAATCAGCGCAGAATTCATAAAAGAATATCCTATGCGGATACTAAATATTCATCCAGCATTGTTACCTTCATTTCGTGGTCTTCATGCTCAAAAACAAGCAATAGAATATGGAGTCAAAATATCCGGCTGCACTGTACATTTCGTAGATCAAGGACTTGATTCTGGACCAATTGTACTTCAGCGAGCCGTAAACGTAATCGACTCAGATACAGAGGAGGAACTCTCAGCAAGGATATTGAGAAAAGAGCATGAGTTATATCCTGAAGCGGTAAGATTGTTTGCAGAAGGCAAAATAAAGATTACAGGTAGAAAGGTAATAATAGAAACATAATTTAAATTCCATATAATCTAACTAAAAAAGATAGGAGATACATAAAAATGTATCCATGACTAGTAACGTAAAATAGTAACTGCTGATTTCTCTTAATTGTTTGACTGGACAAATAATTGATGGTTTAGCAGTAGCTGCTGACGTTAAAATGCAGGTAAAAAAAGCAGTTAGTGAATTGAAAAATCAAGGCACTCAACCAAGCTTGGCAACAATACTTGTAGGCGAAAATATTTCTTCTGCTGCATACATAAAAAATAAGCAAAAAGCTGCCGAAGAAGTAGGAATCAATACATGGGATCATAAATTGCCTTCTACCTTAACGCAACAAGAATTAATCGATCTTGTAAATTTACTAAACGAAGATGATAGGATTCATGGAATCTTGGTTCAATTACCTCTTCCTTCTAATATTGACGAGTTTGCTATAATTAAAAGGATCAATCCTGCTAAAGATGTTGACGGACTCACGCCGTTTAATGCTGGTCTATTGCTAAATGGTTCAGCCTATCTAAAACCATGTACTCCATCTGGAATCATTGAGCTGTTAGACTTTTACAACATTAATGTGATGGGTAGGGATGCAGTTATAGTTAATCGTAGCAATCTCGTTGGAAAACCCCTTTCTATGCTTTTATTGGAAAGAAATGCAACAGTAACAATATGTCATTCTAAAACTAAAGATCTTAAGGATAAATTGAGGCAGGCTGATATTATAATTACCGCTGTTGGCAACCGTGAAGCCTTTACACTTAGCTCAGAAATGGTAAAGCCAGGTTCTGTAGTAATCGATGTTGGAATTACAAGACACAAAAGAAAAATAACAGGAGATGTGGACTTTGAAGAGGTAAGAGAGAAGGTATCTTGGATTACACCTGTTCCAGGCGGTGTCGGACCTATGACGGTGTCCATGTTATTAAAAAACACTGTTACCGCTGCGTCTATTATAAATAAGAGTGTTAAGATCTGATCTCAAAAAAATCTGAAGATAAAAATATCATTAGGCAGTTAATCTTAAAGAAACGTAATAAGTTATCAGAGAGACAAATTCATCAAAGAAGTATATTAATTCAACAGGCGATTACCAGTCTTCCAATATTTAAATCTGCGAAGATAGTAGGAGCATATTATCCAAAAGGATCTGAGGTTGAGACTCTTGATATACTAAACAAAGCTTTAGAAGAGCAAAAGATTTTAGCTTTGCCTGCAATCTTAGGAGACAAAATTTTCTTTTACAAAATATCTCCTATAAACTATTTTAATGGAGATCAAATGATTTTAAATAAATTTGGAATAAAAGAACCATCGCCATCACCAGCAGATCTTATAGATGATATCGATTTACTTATCGTTCCGGGCATTGCCTTTGATAGAAATGGTTATAGGATAGGCTACGGAAGAGGATTTTATGACCGATATCTTGAAAGAAAAAAATATGCTTTCTCAGTAGGTTTAGGATTTGAACTTCAGCTATTAGATGAGGACCTTCCACACGAAGAATTTGATCAAAGAGTTAATGCTATAGCCACAGAGAGAAAAATTGTGCTTTGTTAATATCTTAACGCCTTCATAGCAATATCGTTTCTATAAAATTGGCTGTTGTCTCCCCAGCTTATCTTTTGAACTGTCGAATATGCATTTTGTCTTGCTTGCTTGATGCTATGACCTAGTGCAGTGACTCCTAGAACTCTGCCACCATTTGTTAATATTCTGTTATATGAATCTCGCTTTGTACTTCCATGAAATATCATGATATGATCACCAAAGTCGTAACTAAGGCCTCGAATTAAATCGCCTATGCGATATTTTCCTGGATATCCCTTTGCAGCCATTACAACACACACAGCAAACTGCTTTTTCCATTTTAATGATGGCATACTATCTAATCTTCCTTCATAAGCTTCTTTAATATACTCAAAAAAATCAGAATTCATTCTCATCATTATAGGTTGACATTCTGGATCACCCATTCTCACGTTGAACTCTAAGACTGAAGGCTCGTTTGATTCTCTGTCAATCATGATCCCGGCGTAAAGAAAACCCTTAAAAGTGTTATTTTCAGTTCTCATTGCAGAGACCACTGGGGACATTATCTTTTTGATTATTTTGTCAGATAGATCTTCATCTATTATTGGAGTAGGAGAATAACTTCCCATCCCGCCAGTGTTTTCGCCTTTATCATTATCGAATATACGCTTGTGATCTTGAGTCGAGGCTAATGGTAGAATTGTCTTGCCGTCACATAAAGCTATAAATGATGCTTCCTCACCGAATAAACGTTCTTCTATAATAACACGATTACCAGCCGAACCGAATTTTCTTTTAATCATAAGCGTATCAATAGCTTCTATCGCTTGATTGGCATCATCACATAATACTACACCTTTTCCTGACGCTAATCCGTCTGCTTTTATGACAAGTTTTGAGCTTTGTTTGTCAATGTAATCTTTGGCTTTATCAGGATCAGAAAAAGTACAATATTGCGCTGTTGGAATTTTATATTTCTTCATGAATTTTTTAGCAAAATCTTTGCTTGATTCTAATTGAGCTGCCATTTTAGTCGGACCAAAAATCATAAGCCCTTCTTTTTCAAATGAATCTACTATCCCTTCCGAAAGCGGGCCTTCACCGCCAACAATGGTAAAGCATTTGTGCTCTTTTGCAAATGATGACAAATCGTCAAATTTATGAGTTTGTAAGTCAATATTCTCATATGTGCCCCCGTTGCCGGGTGCAAAAAATATTTTTTTTACATGCGTACTCTGCAATAGTTTCCATCCAAGAGCATGTTCTCTTCCACCAGAACCTATAATCAAAACATTAGAATCATCAGTCAATGTAGGAATAGTGAATCAATTCAATATAACGATTACTTGAGTGAATAGAGATACAAAGATTCTCTAGTTTTCTTCTAGTCCCCTTTTATTCCATAGCGATTATCTTCTAATATGGATCCAGATATACAAGAGCAAGCAAAAAGAGGATTGGCAGCAGCTAGTAAAGAGACTAAATTAAGAGTTGCAAGAAAGGGAGGAATTGCTCCACATGACTTAAGAGGTCTGGCAGCTGCAGACTCTGAAACTAGATCTAGGGTAGCAAAGGCAGGTGGTGATGCGAGAGCTCAAGATAAAGAAGGCCTACGATATGCAGGAAGAAAAGGAGGCCAAGCAGTAAAAGCTGAATACGGAATAGAATTTTATCATTCAATTGGGGAAAAAGGTGGAGAGTCTGTAAAGGAGAAATACGGAATAGATTTTTATCGTGAAATTGGCGAAAAGGGCGGCGGGATTGTTAAGGAGAAATATGGACCGAAGTTCTACCGCGAAATAGGAAAGCGTAGTAGCCGGACCAAAAAACAACCATATATTCCTGATGTTTATAATGCAATAGGTAAAAGGCCAGCAGAACCAAATACAGAAGAAACAACTGCTAATGATATTTCAGTCATTTAATAATTTGTTTGCATTATCCGATATCATTGCCTTAAAAAATCCGATATACTCTGAATCATCAAATTCAATGGTCACAAATTTATCTTCAAGTATGGCTTCGGTAACACTTTTCAGATGATAGCAGACTCCTGCATTAGAAAGCGCCTTAAAATAATAATTTTTGCATGAGCAAAAATCTAGTTCTGGATCTAGCCAATGCTCACTATCTTTACCTACTACTGTCCATATAGCCATACCACTAGGTTGAAACAAATGAAGTTTAACTCCTCCGAACTTTACTATATTATCCACGCGTTCGGATTGAATTTTTCTCATAGTGATAAGGCAATCTTGTTGATATAAAAGCTCTTAGACTCTAAAGGTTATTCCACGAAGTGTTCAAATATACAACTGTTTACGTTAACGTGTATATGGGGTTCATTATTCCGGACCAATAGCGATACACGACAAAGAGACAAGACTCATTAAATGTGAGTTTTGCTTTTATTAAACTTCAGCAGATACTTTAGCATTCTATTCTATTCCAATATCGTACCTCTTTTTTACTTAGATTTTAGCTTGCATAATGTTCTGTTTTAAATTTTACTGATAACACGTTTTGGATACATATGACTTTATTCTTAGTCATCAAAATCTATCACAAGTATTTTAGTTATAGAAGTCTTATCTCTATTAATAACTCTATTATTATGTACTCTATTATAACCAATCTACCCAATCTCAGTGCGTCATGAGACCTTAGTCTATCATTAGATTCTCAGTTTCTCGTTAACATAAAGTTTAGGTCACTTTGAATAGGATCGCCTTTTTATGCATTGATATAGTCTAACGCAACAATCATCACTTGTTTCTGTTTATTGGTAACGTTATCATTAGCGATAGAAATTGGTATAGTTCTATAACCTGATTGCTGTCATAACTTTATTTTTAGGGGTCGCAAAAATCGCTGGCTGGTTACAGATGGACATGTCTTAGACATCCCTAGTGGACACGTCCATTTGATGGCTACACTAACATCAACTAGGATTTATAATTTTACTTTTTTTATGAATTTTTTGATCAATTTGGCTATCCAATCAGGTAAACGCAATTCCATTATATGATATTCATAGAGTCTCAATATGCACGGCTGTTCAATTTATAATGAAATCTTCTTAGCGAAGTTTTAATTACAGTTGTCATATGTAACCGGAGAAAAATTCAGCATCGTGTTAACGCATATAACGCATTTGACACATTTTTGACTGGTCAAATTAACGTGTCATTAGAAACAGATAACCATATAATAAAAGTCAATACTTTCCAAATGCCATTATTTTAATAAGTGTTGTAAAGAGTTGGTGGGTAGGACATATAGTTTAGTACGATCAGTAGCCATCATGGCCTTTACTTTGCTCTCTGCTGCTAGAATT
>JBKPPX010000457.1:0-1883 GCA_046733815.1 Thermoproteota archaeon
CTATTACCATACGCAACGACAACCTATGTTCCAGTAAACCCGAGCCTGCCTATATCCTTCTATGTATTTTAAACACTTTGCATAATCGTTGATGATTTTAAACTGACAATAAGAATATGGAATTGCTGTTAACAAAGTACCATTTGAGTTAATTTGCTTATGATTGCACAAAGCCTTTCTTTCTCTTCAAACATATATAACAAAATGCATAATTAAACCATGGGGCAATTTTTCACATGACACTGATGGATAGTGATGGTTATAAGAATATAACTTTACTATATCTTATAACAAGTCTTATATTTTTGAATTATCTAATTCTGATATAGACCCATAATAATAAAAACACCATCTATAAAATCATAATTTTAGTCATAAAGCGATACAGATCTCTAAAATTATCTTGAATTATAGGGAAATACTAAAACCTTATAATCAATACCAGAAATTGTGTAGGCCCTTTGTATAATGAAGAATGTTGTGAGATATTGAATATATCCCACAATTAGTAGTTGGTAGGCAGTTGTCATTCAGATAATTATTAGTCCTTCTATGAACTTTAGAAATATGTCTATATCGCTAAATATCTCCTTTTATAAGGAGAGAGAAAACATAGTTGTATCTGAAACAAAGAAATTGAGTACACTTTTATTCTTTATTATCATAGCAATAATATTGTCGCAGGTACATAGTATAAAGGATGAAAAGGTTTAGCCAGTTCAAGTTAACAAAAGGACTTATTTTGTTATTTGTTGTTATAGCAGTAATTTTTCTTTATTTTGCTTTTCCAGCTTATTATTATGATGGTTTACATGTACAAGCGCAACTACAACAACAACCATCACAACAGCAGCAGAAGCCACCACCGCCAATAATAGGAATAAAGATCACATCGCCTAGTACAGGCCAACAAGTGCCAGTTGGTCAGCTTACCATTTCGGGAACATCTACAGATAACGCAACTACTGATTGTACAGTATATTCTGATTGGAATAATACAAAGCCTTCACAAAAAGCTATAGCAACTGGTAGTGGTGGAATATATGATTATTCTGCTTGGAAATACACGTATACTAACAATTACCATGTTATTACAAACGGAACAAACAATCTCACTGCCAAATTATCATGTATTAATAATAGCAATGGGACTGCTAATTTAACAAAATATTATAGTGTAAATGTTATTGGAGTAAATTTTGAAGATAATAGAATGAATGTGAATGCAAATTATACTATTCCACCTATAGTGAAGGTGCCATCACAACCAATAATAGTTGAAGCCAAAACTCAGTCAGGATCTCTTGTTAACTATAATGCATCTGCAACTGATAATACCGATATGTCTATAGTACCAGTTTGCGATCCACCTCCAGGTTCCGTTTTTTCATTAGGCAATACTACAGTTAAATGTAGGGCAGTCGATAATGATGGTAATGCTGCAGTAGCATCATTTACTGTAATAGTACATAAGCCTACCTCAACTACGAGAATATTCACAATTACCGAAACTGGTACTTATAGTGAACCTACTAATCTTCCAGTAGTTGCGGCGAGTGACGTCAATTCATGTAACCAAAACCTAGCAATTTCTCATAAGGCAGTTGGAGCAAGTGGTAGTGAAGTTGAAAATCCACCTTCAAACGTAGTAGATGATAATCTTGGCACTCGGTGGTCAAATTTAGGTATTGGCTCTTGGATTGAGATCGATTTAGGAGCACAGAAGACCATTTGCAATGTGGAAATCGCTTGGTATAACGGTAATGAGCGACAATATAATTTTGTAATATCTGTATCAAACGACGGAAGAACTTTTTCAAATGTATACGAAGGTATAAGCAGTGGTAAGAGCACTTCATCGGAAAGATATACCTTTTCTAAGC
>JBKPPX010000458.1:0-6442 GCA_046733815.1 Thermoproteota archaeon
CCCATACTGAATATTGAGGAGACATCAGGATCATCATCCACAATTAGGATTATTTTGGAAAATGGTTTTTCTTTAATAACGGTACCAATAATAGTAGTAGTTTCATTTTGTAAAGTAGAATCGGTGAGTGGATAATGATTACCAATATTGTTATTGTTACTTCTATTAGACATTTGGAATGATATCATCGCATTATCCAGTGTTAGTTTACACTTTTATACCAGTATATGCTCTTTAATATTGTATATAAGTATATTTAGAATCTGAAATAAATGATCTACTCGATCCATATATGATCTATATGATCTCATTTACTTTTTTCACCAATTCATCTATTCTAATTGGTTTTCTAACAAAATTCACATCAGAAGAAGATGGTGTCGGAAACTTTCTCCTGAACTCCTCATAATATCCCTCACCAAATGCCGTCAAAAAGCAGACCTTTAATTTATTATCTATTTTTATTATTTTTTCATATAATTCAAAGCCATTCATAATAGGCATTTTAATATCAAGAATTAGAAGGTCATATGTTCCAGCTTTGAAAGCAGATAATGCTAATTGAGGATCATTATATGTATCAACTACAAATCCTTCATCTTCCAAACCCATACTGAAAACTGATGTATTATCAGGTTCATCATCTACAACTAAGATCCTCCTCTCTTTTTTCATTTTTGATAATTACTGATTTTTTTCATGTTAGAATGTTGTTTCTGCTGCTGTTGTTGTTTTTTACTTAATGGTAAGCTGAATGTAAATGTGGCTCCTCTTTCTCTATCTAAAATATTCTCAGCCAATATTGTACCGCCGTGAGCTTCAATAATACTTTTGGTGATAAAAAGTCCAAGTCCAGTGCCTTTAGATGATTTTGTAGCAAACTTCATAAATAGTCTTGGCAATATTTCAGGATGTATACCTTCACCATTATCTTTGACACTAACTATAATCTGTCGGTTGTTGTTATTATCATTATCATTATTTTCTTCTTTTGCAGTAATGGATACAATACCATCTTCTCTTGGACTAAATTTAATTGCATTGCTCAATAGGTTTGAAATGGCTTGAGTAATTCTTCCTCTATCTGCCTCTACTATTAATAAATTATTACTCTTAGGTTTATTATACAATAACTTTACATTGCCATTTTCTTTTTCAATTTGACTTCTATAGTCTTCTACAATGCTTGTTATCAAATCGTTTAGATTGAATTGTTCTTTGTCTAGATTTAACGTATGGCTTTCTATTCTTGTAACGTCTAGAATGTCATTTGTTAGTCTTTGAAGTCTGATAGCATTTCTTGATATTGCCTCTATCATTTGTTCCCTTTTTTCAGGATGCCGCTGAAATAGCTCAGAATATCCTATAATAGCCTGAGTAGGTGTCTTCATTTCATGACTTGCTATATTGATAAATTCCTTTTGCAATTTATCATGATTTTTGAGTTGTTCGTACAATTCGACTTGCTTCCAAAACTTTTCAAAAATTGAAATATACGATAAAACGGTAGGTTTGCTAGTTGAATAGTTTGCTAATCCAATGGCCTCAACAATATCGTCTTTTGAATCATCTCTTAATTCTGTTATCAGAGAAGCTTTTCTATCCACTACCACAATAGTACTTTTGATTTCTGATTCTAATTCTATACGTCTGACTTCAATATTCCCTTTCTTATCTTCTTTTTTTTGCTCTAATTTTTGTAATGTTTTCTCTGTAAGATCATTCATAGGAGTGAGAAGTCTTACTTGTGCATTACGTTCTTCTGCTGCCTCTCTTACTAAGTCTATTATACCTATACGTTCTTCTCTAAGAAGTGCATTGACTGTAGGTAATATCAATAATATTTCATCTGTAGCTGATCTTATAGTATCGATAAATACTTCTTTAGTTCGATGTGAATCTTGAATTATCTCAGTTATTCCTAAATTAACTCCTTCTTCTATTTCCCTGATTTTCTGTTCTGCTGAAATAGATTTAGTCCATAAAGTTTCAAACATGTATTGTTGATGTTCTACAATTTCTTTGACATTACTATAAATAAGATGTGGTACTGGTTTTGCTTCTTGCATAACTGCAGCAGCAACATATTCTTTTTCACTCACTGCCATTCCACCTTTGATTCCATCTAAATGGCGAATCTCTGCAATTTTCATCAGTTCCTTACAATAAGATATGTTTTCTTTGGTAATTTCAGTAGCATATCTTATTTTAATACCTCTTTCTTTAAGGTCAATCATTCCTCTTTTTATTGGTTCAACTCCTATCGATACTGATGGTCCTATAGAATTTGTACAAACATTCCATGTACTTTTTGTATTAGAGAAAGTTTGCAAAAGTCTATCTACTGTATTATCTTCTCCATACAATACCTCTGTCTTTTCAGAGCTATTATTATGATAAGCCATCAAAGTATACAATATTATAAATATAACACAAATATATAAGGCAAATTGCTATCTTAGGAAGAATAAAATTATTGGAAGTTTATTTGAAAAATTACATAGAAATACGATCAATGTCAATGAGTGAAATGTAGACATACATTGACTCGATTTTGCAACCTGCATCTTCTAGCAGACTCTATGTTATGGGTTCATATGCCAGTCATATTTATTGAGGCAGAAGACATGTTCGATATCTATTTGAAAAGAATCAACAAATGGCTATGAAACTAACAACAAATTATAAAGAGGAAAAGAGATTTATCTATAATGCGTGCTGCAGTCGTTCCATCAGTTAATGGCAGATGGGAAATTAAAGAGATTCCAAATCCAAAACTATCTACTAATCAAGTTCTAATAAAGATACATGCGAGTGGTATTTGCTATACTGATGTACATATAACTCATGGTGTACTTGGAGTAAATTTTCCAAACACTATAGGACATGAGCCTGCCGGTGAAATTGTCGAATTAGGAGAAGGAGTTACTAATCGTAAAATTGGTGACAGAGTAGGAGTACCATGGCTACAAACTACGTGTGGTAGATGCGAATGGTGTCAGCGCGGAAAATCTCTATTTTGCCAAAAACAGATAGCAACTAGTATCAATATTCAAGGTAGCCATGCTGAGTATATGGTAGCATATGCTGACTCAACTCAATTATTGCCGGACGGCTTATCATATGAACAGGCTGCTCCTATATTTTGTGCTGGTTATACTGTCTATAGTGGATTACGATTTGCTGATCCAAAACCACATGAACGTATAGCTGTAGTGGGTGTCGGTGGTTTGGGACATTTAGCAATACAGTATTCAAAGGCAGCAGGATTTGAAACAATTGCTTTAACTCATTCAAAAGATAAGGAAGAACTAGCATACAAGCTTGGAGCTGATATTGTAGTTAGAAATGGCGAAGAATTGAAGAATATTGGAAGTAGAGGAGGAGGAGAAGGGAAAGGGGGTAATGGTATTGGTGGTGGTGGTGCAGATGTAATACTTGCTACAAGTAATTCTTACAAAACCACAGGAGATTCTCTGAATGGTTTGAGACCAGACGGACGCATGATTCTCATGGGAGTATCAACAACTGAACCACTTATAGTACCACCAGATCTTATATTCAAACGTGGTCGAATTATTGGTTCTATGCAAAATGACCGTGAATATCTCTATGAAGCATTAGATTATGTAGCAAAGGGCAAAGTCAGAGTTATTACAGAGACATTTTCTTTAGACGATATTAGTAATGCTTATGATATGGTAGCTAATGGAAAAGTAAGATTTAGAGCTGTAATTAAGAATGAGTAATATCAAATAAGTATGAGTGTAAGTGTTTGTTATCAAGGGCTATTCAGTCAATGTGAAACAGATTTGTAACAATATATTTTTATAATTTAAGTGCAATATTAATAATCTACTATGACTTCAAGTGAAATTATAAGCTGCAAAGAATGCGGACAAGAGTTTGATACAATAGATGCTCTTAAAGAGCACGAGAAATCAGAACAAGAAGATAAAGAATTTCAAAACAAAAGACTTTGACAACAACTTCGGAACGTGTGTTATACATAGTATTCTACCTAATTTTGAAACTTTGGGTATCATTTAAAGATACTGTTGCATCCTCTCGCCCTCTCCCTATGGTTAATATCACTTATATGGATCTAGAGACTCGTGTGTGTTTATATTAATGGCTGCAGAAGAAGAAGATAAAGATGATGATAATAATAGTATTCTTCACAAAGTAATAGAATCTTGGAAAGGTTTTGAGTACAGCTTAAGAGAAGATGATAGGATTCTATTCAACCAGATGTTAAATGAATGTAAAAAAGAAGAGTACACTAAAGCATTGAATGCTAAAGGCGAATACAATTCAACTGAATCACTTTTTATGGCTTTGATATTTCAGCAGCAAAAAATGATTAGTAATTTAATTGATAAACTTTCAGATATAAATAAAGGGAATAAAAAGTAATTTAAACAATATAACTGACTTATTTCCTGACCATTTAAGTTAATATTTTTATATGCCTAAAATAAATATTACCTGTTATTAGAGTCAAGCTAATTTATTTCCATAGCCGTTATGTATGAATATAATATCTTAGTTAATTTTGAATACGAACTAGTAAGAAACCTTGTGATTACATTAAGAAAATATATAAGCAATCTAAAGAACACAAATGTAGAAAAACATATACATATTATTGTTATGATGGTGATTAAGTTCATTGTATAGTAAGTGTGTATTGTATTGCTATTGATACTGTCATATATTCTCCCTTCTTTTTCTTTTTGAAGGTCTCCCTCTTCTTAGCATGAATACTAATACTGCTGTAATAGCAACTGGTAACAGTATTACAACAACAATTCTGCTTATTAAGACTCCAGTATCATCATTACTACCAACTACGGATGATGGAGGAGAAAAAGGGTTTAAGATACTTGGCGAGGATTGGTGAGGAACAAATACATTAAAGGTTGCCAAAGTTAGAACAGATGTTCCTTTGCTTATCCTTGTTACTACCTGATGGGTACCATCATCTGGAAATATGTATTTAACAGAAAAGTCACCATCTGCAACTGTAATATTTTCAAATTTGAATAGTCTCTGCCCATTAGTTACAACAACTCTTGCCATGAAGTCTTTTAAATGCTCACTTGAAGTTAAATTCAATACACTAAATTTTAATTCAGTAAAAGTGTCGATAATTGGCTTTTCTGGTTCATATAGGAATAAGATCTTAATTCCATCCCTTTGGCTTATCCACTGTTGAGTTCTATTACTATCAATAGGTAAATGAGCATAAGCGTAATGAATTTGTAAAGGAGAAAGGATTATTGTAGTTGAATTAAAAAAGCACATGGATACGAGAATATCAAAAACTAGAAAAACGATACACAATATTCGAAATGTCACTAATGATCTAGACAATACGTATAATATTATTTACTCAGACTTAATATATAAATGAAAAAATTCCCTTACTATTTCTTTACAAATGGATAACTTTATTATTAACGTATTTGGGAAGCATACTTAATGATAGAGTAGCAGTAGCAATTTACTTTTCTAGGTTAAGATATGATTTCTACCAGATAAATCCGTAGATGAATCTCTAGTGAAAGAATAGTCAAGGAAGCAGGATATGAATTAGATAATACATGCTCTGGTTTAAATCATTGTAAAATAAAGTGCTCTATCTTTGCTAGCCTACTAATTTTTCATGCTGGATTGACATGTTTACTATCATCATCAACAAACCTTTTCTAATGTCTTTGAATAAATTCCTATCTTCTATTTTTCTTCTTCTTGTTGCTGTTTTGGAAAACTACTTATCGCTCCTTAAGAACTGCTTCTTATGACTATATGATGATGATTCCTTCTATATCTTCTACTTTTTATCGTAAGCCTCGTTGAAGTCGGGATGATAAAGTATATCCGTTAAGAATTCTTAATAAGACCTTTAATTTTCTCTTTAAATTCTGGAGACATATCTTCAGGTTGCATAGAATGTTCTTTTAGGGCATGATTTTCAGCCTTTCCCATAATTTCATCTTCAGTTTCTCCATTCATAATAGTGTCGCAATCAAATCCTGCATCACGACATGCTAACGTTTTCATAATTAAATAGAAACATTATGTCTTTTAAGTAATGCAGTTGATCTTCTTCTCTCACCTTCTGAAAAGTAATTGGTTATTCATTATTCTAAAGAACTAAAATAGTAAAGTACATGAGTAGATACTTTCTATTTTAATTATTCTTTAGTAAATGTATTGAGTGTAAGAAAAGAACCTGTAAATTTTCTTTTATACTATTATAGTTACTTTTATCATCAGCAAATTAAAAGGAAAAAGAAAAGAATACAGAATATCGATATCTAATACTTGTAACTTATACAAGATTAAAGAAAAGTGCGATTTCGTTCTTATTATGATAGATATGAATTTGTATTCTTCGCTTAATGCAAAAGATCTTATATTAGATTTTGTAGTAATA
>JBKPPX010000459.1:0-6177 GCA_046733815.1 Thermoproteota archaeon
GGTAAGGGAAAAGCATCATACTATATAGACAACCGAGCAGATGAAAAACAGTTTGAAGCATTATCAAACATTATTACGGGTAAAGCAGGAGGAGGACCTTTTGCTATTTATGCAAGTAATATAGAAGAAATCCGAGCCCAAAACAGCTCATGTAAGATTTCAGACTAAGAATATTATAAGTCGTGTCAGTGTGTTTGGTATAAGAGAATACAAAAAACAAGGAATGAGAAAATGGAGAGCAGTATCAAGGCATTATTGCTTAAACGTGGCTTGAACCTATACGAAATCCTGTGACAGGTAACGTACACAGATCAATAATTGAAATACCTGAAGGCCTTGAGTTCAGACATGGAAGAAAGTGCGTTATTTGTTGGAATCAACAAGGTAATAGCTAAATCTTTAGTAAAGACAAAGAAGATTCTAACAATAATAAAAAGGATCACAACAGCGTCTCTTTCTTTTCATTCCTTTATTACTTTACTACAATACAGAGAGACTGTAATGTCTCCAGTATTGTTACCGACATAACTCCACGCATCCTAACAAACATGCAGAGCCTTAATTATTGTAATTATTAGAATATTCTACAAATAAGAAACATCATTGAAGTTTTTATATCTTTTATAAAAATTCATCAAACCAAAATTCTACATTTATTATTTCTCTTCTCATGTCTCTAGATCTGTGCTTCTTCACGTTTAGCAATAGACGCCTCAATTTCAGGCCAAAGCTGCATGAGTACATCCGGAGCATTTGTTCTGATCCACTCAGCCATAGCTTTTTCTTCAGATAAGCTTTGGTTTAGAACAGATATTGCATTAGTTATACCCATTCTTTCTACTAGCTGCATTAACATGTCATAAAGTACAATTTCGGCATTTTCTATTACTGCATCCTCTTTAGTCCCCTTTAACTCCAACTCTGCAGAAGTCATCATTCTTCCAATCATCTTAGCCATTGTTTTAGTAGCCCAGGGAATTGGCAATTGCGCCTTATCCTTTGTAGGATTTTTTCCACCCACATCTGAGATCAACTGCTTTAATCTGTTTTGTTGTTCTCTTGTCTCTTCTAAATGGAGTTGAAGTCTTTGTTTTACACTTTCAATTTTTGTTTGCTTTATTCGCAATTTCAGCCTTTCTACTGCTGCATTTTCCATAGATAGTGCCTCATTTAAGTACAAAGTTATCTTCTCGCTCGACGTGATTTCTTTTCCTTTTCTTGAAGATACATTTCTTCTTCTTGTTTTTGTCTGTTTACTCTTATTTGCTTTATTCCGAACCATTTTTTCGATCTGGACTCCTTATCTTGTAATTAATTGCTTTTAACGGTTAGCTACTCTTTTTTCAAAAAACTCGATATCTTTTTATATTATATAATGTACATCGAACCTTTTTCAGCATTATGTATGATGCCTATTAAGAAGAAGGTCGTCTTTTACATAATATGATATTTCACAAATTACCTGTAAGATGATCAATCATACATATACTTTAACTAAGCCGATATAAACGAGATTAAGACTGGACTATTTATTGACAGGTTACATGAGACAGACGGTTGTCATTTAGATTCGCTTACCTCTTTTCTGCCAGCCTCAAGAAACAACGAGTATTATGCGGAAAATTAAAAGAACGTACTTAGGACATCAGTTTGCTATGTTTGTGGTTACTTTTCTCCTTGGTTGGTTTTATTTAAACAAGTGAAGAAGCTCCTGTTTGTTAGCCGCAAGAACTCTAGAGTCTCTCAGACTTTTAGGTAATTTGCTTTAGGAGAATTATCAAAACAATAATCATTGAAAGACTCTAAAGGATAGGCAAATCGTTATAATATATCCACATGGTAACAGAGCTACAGATAGAAAAGAAGTACATACTCATAAGAAATAGACAATAAGATAACCTCTTACATGCTTGGCTTCTCTGAAAATATTGATAATAACGGAATATCTAGCAATACCTTAAATACTATCATCATCAGCATTTAATTAGTATGCTCTTATGCAATCACCTAATCCTGGCAATGATGCAAGCAAGACAGAACAAATAGAAGAGCAAGAGAAGGAACAAGAAGAAGAAGGCTCTTCGATATCAATACTCAATGATACGACATCAACTTATTCTAAACTAACCGATAAAAAAATTAAGAACAAAGGGTTAAACTCTATGCTAAACAGCCAAATTACAATACATAAAAAGATAGAGTTATGGACAAATAGATATCAGAGCGAATTTGCATTAAGATTAGTAGATAATGATACTGCAACAACAGATCAATCACAACAAAATTTCCTCGCAGCTACAGATTCTAAAACAGACTATATCATATTAGTAGCAGAAATAGATTATTTTGGTGATTTAAAGCATGGATGGGATTATACCTTAAGACATTTATTAGAACAATATAAAGAAGAACTTCAAGCACAGTCATTAGGAAAGATAAGAATAAATAATAATAGTAAAGATAACAGAATCACTATTAAACTGATTCCATATATTAAGTGTCATTATTGTGACTTAGAATTCAATAATGAAGAAGAGGAGAAGGAACATGAATTAGGATGCCACATTTAGCAAGAATTTGATTGCTCGTCAATTACCAATATATTATCAAAGTAATCTAAATATGATACAATTCAAATTGTTGACTCACTTTCCTTTTCTTTAGAAGATTGGGGTTTTAGGCGTTGGTATTGTAGGTTGAATAATTCAATTACTGCAGGTATATCGTCTTCACTTCTAATCCAATAGCTAACCCATCCTGATTGTGGAAGGACATGATGAGTCGAAACACGTCCAGAGTTAACAAGCTCGTTTCTTATGCTCATTGGAAATGGTAAATCGGCTAAACGATCACCATGTATATGTCCCATTTCTCTTCTTCTTATACGAAATTCGATACCTCCAAATCTATGTGTTTCAGCATTGACATATGGCCAACTTAATATTTCTTTCTTAATGCTTTCCATAATCTTACCCATAGTATTATTTTTGTTAATCTATACTTATAAGCTCCTAGGTTTACATATTATAATAATCCCTGGTTGCTGAATGGTATTGTTTTAGAAGATAAACCTTGAACAGGAAGTTCAGTGAGCATTCAATTTGTAAACCTAATGGTTTATGAATGAGTAATACTATATGTATGTTTATTAGATGCCTATTACAACTAATTTAGAAAATATTGCTGATGGATTTAGCGAACCAAAGAAGAAGCTTCTTTATTATCTTAAGGTGATGCAACAAGCAGGACTTGAGGAATTAGCAAATGTTATGAAGGTGTCAAGAATGGCAGTTCACAAGCATCTTGCTCTCCTACAAGAGAGGGGTCTAGTACAAGCTTTAGAAACAAGGGGACGTGTGGGCAGGCCAAGAATGGTGTATCAGCTAACAAGTCAGAGCAAAGCTGTTTTCCCAAAATCATATAGTGCAATTGCAACACATGCTCTTGATTTTATTGAAAGAAATATGGGCAGAGAAGGGGTTGAAAAAGTTCTGCGTGAACGTCAGAGCGAACTTTTCGATAAATATTATAAGCGTCTTAAGGATTTGGATTTTAATAAACAAGTCAAGGAATTAGCACGAATTAGAGATGAGGAAGGATATATGGCCGAATCAAAGAAAGATTCCAAAGGGAGTAGCAGAAAACATATACTATTAGAATACAACTGTCCAATTATACATATAGCTGAAAAACATTGGGAGGCATGTTCTAATGAAACTGAATTATTTGAAAAACTTCTCGGAGCTAATATAGAAACCACACACAGAGCTGCCAAAGGAGACTTGATTTGTAAGTTTATAATCAAAGAAAGAAAAGAAGGATATCTCTGAAACTATGGTAAAATTGAGGTAGTAAGAACGATATTTTTCAAAAAAGACTGTAGCATTTTATCTTAATGTTTGTATAATTTGTAAACGAAGTTGTTTATAAATAACGTTATTGATATGTAATTATGATTAACTTCATTAAATCCCAAATTCAATCTTTAAAACTTTCACAAAAGGATAATCAAGCAAGTATACATGAAGAGGGTACAATAAATGTATTAGGTGTTGCTGGTAGTATGCGAGAACAATCCTACAGTACTCGTGCCTTAAAAATCGTATTAGAAGAAGTAAAAAAATATGACTCTGAATCATATGTGCTCGAGTTACGAAAAATAAACCTCCCCCTCTTTGATCCGAGTGGAAATACATTAGATGAGTCTTCTTCTTCCATTAATAGTAATAATAATGGTTTAGAAAAAATTACAACAGCTTTGAAGTGGGCTGATGCATTTGTATTGGCATCACCGGATTACCATGGCTCTATGTCTGGCGGAATGAAAAATTTTCTTGATTACTTCTGGGAAGACTTTGCTGGAAAAACATTTGGTTACATTGTAGCATCACATGAAAAAGGACTGACCGTTGCAGATCAGATGCGTACAGCTATTCGTCAATGTTACGGATGGAGTATGCCTTATAATATATCAATAAATGGAGAAAAAGACTTTGATTCAAAAGGAAATTTAGTTAATTCGGCATTAGCAAAAAGAGTTAAGATGCTTGCACGTGACTTGGTGACGTATGGAACATTAATTAGAGGACAGTTTTTACAGGATGTAGCAAATAATGAAATATCAGATACCTTTGCTACACATTACCGAGATTATTATAACTAGATAAGTAACAAAACAAGTTTTCTAGTAAACGTTCCTCACTCAACAAAAATATCATATATAGTCAAATTCAAGACATAGCTGCGCAGCCGCTATTGCATGATAATTTACTGCCTACTGATTCTGGAATCATCACAATAAAGATTCAGTATACTTTCGCCCATTATATCTTCATGGCAAGGGTTTTGGTCATAGAATACAAGTATGAATGGATTTGGTACAAACAAATTTAAATAAAACATTTTACCTATAATACACATGTCAGAACCAGCAGTGCTGGATTGGGACAGAATCGTACACAAAAATGTGCGGTCAAGTGATGGACAGGATTCAGGAAACGTAGATGCAGTAGATGCTGATTCAGTAGTGGTTATAACTGATGGAGCACGTAAGGAATACAAGATACCAAAAGCTCAGGTCGATGGATTCAATGGTGCAGAGGTATTCTTGAAACTTAGCTTTGGAGAATTAGAAAAGTATAGAATATAATATACAAAATTGTGTTTAGTGTAAAATGTATAGAATATAATATACAAAATTGTGTTTAGTGTAAATGCTGTATTCATTTCGTCGATTGAGTTTCTCTACTTATATAAAAGAGGGTATAAGTTATTATTGTCCTAATGTACTTTTAGCTGTTTAAAACGATAAATTAGTTAGTGATAATATACTATAGCACCATCACCACTTCTTCAAACCCTTAACCGGACTATCAGAAAAACCATAATAAAAGAAAAGGAGACTTAGAAATTGGGGTAATGATAATAAATGATAATGATAATAGGTAATTAAATTATCAAGTAGTGTGCCATACTGCAACAGAAAATTTAACGTTAAAGACTAGGATAATTTCTGTTTTTGAATTTCTTCATTATTACAATCAGATAATGTAGAGCTTACTTTACATAGACTATATCATCAGGTAGAGTGAAAGCTAGACTTGCCCAAGATTACGAGCAACTCAGTAATGATCAGCTTGCAGTGGTAGCCATATCCAGAATTACTTTGGAATGCATCCTGAATATGGCCAATAGCATTTATTCTAAAATAAAGTTTTCAGAATGATAATGTAATAGAATGCTTCATAGATGATTGCAATAATGTATATACAGATCATTATGCTAAGAAAGTAAAAAAGAAGTCGATTAGTGTGTAAGGCTTACTGCCATGGGATGAAGTAAAACATACGGCGATCGTAAAGGTAAGGGGTATATGCCTAATGCCAGAAATTTCGTTATTAGGTTGGACTATTTAATTAGAAATCAAAAATATGATATTGTCACATCAAGAGGTTAAATTTCTTATAGTTTAGAAAAAAATAGTTATTATGGCGGTGACGACTGCCAACCTTTTTTAGAAGACGGTTATTGTGCCGTCATTACTACAGCCTGCAAAGCCGCTGCATCTGTTTGACTGTTTTTGTTCGAATTCGAATTCCGTATCCTGTGCACTCGCTTGTTGTATTGGTACAACGACTACTGCTGCTGAGAGCATTGCGATAGCCACTAGGACTGCAA
>JBKPPX010000460.1:0-5109 GCA_046733815.1 Thermoproteota archaeon
CATTGCCCTCAAGACCAGATATCATATCATCTCCTGCATAACCCCTTATCGTATCTTTGTCCGCCGTACCAGTTAGTGTATCGGGTCCTTCTGTCCCTGTTACATTAAGTGCCCATACAGTCGTTAGAGAAGGTACTGGTAGTATTTGGCCAATTGGAGATATCGTACCACTTGGTAATATTGCTGTAGTTGTCGTAGTTCCAATAATAATTATTGCTAACATTAAAACTTCTTTTGACATATTTATGCCCTTGATGGTGTTACAAACAAGTACATTTATACTTATCATTGGCAATAAAGTTGTCACAATTTGTGTATATATTTTGACCTTGTTAATGATATATAAAAGTCGTCAGGTTTGGTCAGCGCCATAGAGAAAGTGGTTGATAAGAAAGAATAGAATTAAAACCTCAGGCTATTAAAATATCCTTAGAGATATTCTAAAACATTTATTATACATAATTTTTTCTAGTCAGGACTAATTTAGAAATAAATAACAATAAAATTGACTATCAATGATATCTATATTCATCAAAGCATGATAATTTAGAAGTTAGTAGATTGTTATTCGACAATTTTTGTTTTATGTATCCATAAGAATTATAGCAACATCATCATCATTTCTTCTTCTTCTTTATCCATCAACTATCTTAGAGACATTCGATGCACTTAGAGATCTATGAATCATAATAACAAAGATCAACATCGCGGCTACTATAAACCAACTTGATAGTCCAAAGAAGTGTAGTATTATTATTGACTGATAAAGATGAAAAGGAATCAGAGAAGGAGGAGATGATTGTGTCATAACAAAATCTCCTATTGCACGTATACTCAGGGACAAGATGATTAAAAATAAAGGAATTCTATTGAAATTAGTAAAATGAATCGTCCTTCCAATTACCGGTGGAAGCATAAGTGGCAAATATAATGTGATTGTAGTACCAATGAATCCTATAGCGATAATATGAATGGCAAGATCATAAAAAGCAAAGGCTTCATGAAATAAATTGAACAAAAAAGCCATCGTAATACCAATATAAAGAAACAAAAAAGATAATTTTATGTTAATAGCTATAAAGTTATAGCGTGCTTTCTTTTCTCCCTTAATGAGACGTCGTATTTCAGTACTGTTATCAAAACTACCAGTGATATAAACTGCACTACCAAACGTCAATGCTGAAGATAAAAATACAATATTAAAAAATATTGAAAATAAGCTACTTTCTTTATACAACAGAGTAGATAAAAGACCCAAAACTATCGATGCTAGAACAAGGCCAAATGAAACAAAACCTAATATTCTTCTAGGTCTAATGAATCCAAGGAAAGACGGCAGAGTCTTGTACTCTATTCCATAAATCATGAGTATTGGAAAAAGTAGCCATAGCTGAATATGAGTTAGTGAATTAGTATTATACTCATCATATCCAATTGATTGAACCAGATTAATTATTATTAATGTAATTATAGAGAGAGCTGTAAAGTAATCTGACAATCTTAAGAGCTTTGGTTTAACTCTTAGTGCCAAGAATATTATTATTGCAAAGACAGTTATACCTAAAAGTCTTAATAAATTGCTCCACATTATGATATTATTATTATTGTCTATTGTTGGCAATACCTGGTGAATGACGTATATTGTTATAGAACATAACACTAATAAGAACGAGAGATATGCTAGACTTGTAGATGCAAGTGGAATATTTCTAAATCTTGGGATAATCATATAGCCTATACCCATTATAAGCAATGTCAGAAAACCATCAATTTGCAATGTCTTGTGAAGCTGGAATGAATTATGAAAGACTTGAGGCAAACCTATGCCAAAAAAAGACATCATCCATAGAGAACCAATGGATGATCCGATGAAAGCAAGGATCACTGCTGTGATTATGAACGGTTTGCTTATAGGACTATAATTGATATTATTAGGCAATTTAATTAGAAAGTGCATATATATGTGTGCATGTGATATCTATTTTATAGCTAGAGCCATCACAATGAAATTCTAAATTTTTCTTTGATAGTAATATCACATAGTACATTTAAATATTTTTGATATTTATAGTTAAAGTCCGATCGTATAGCACTAGAAGAGTAATAGTAGTGATAGTGTTTTTGTAGATAGAGTGCTTTCTTCATAATATCCATTATCGTCTTCATTTATTGTCCATCTGTCTTCTTTCTTTTTTATCGTCACCAAATAATAATTCATATTTGATTCATTGCCTCCCCTACTATCGCATCATCAGAGACAATATATTTTGGATAGTCCTTTTTGCATACCTATCCAATCATTATATATATCAAGCTATAGAAAATTTATCTTTTTAAAGAGCCTCAAACACATATATTTAAAATGACAATATTTTTTAGCTAATATATTTTCATCTTACTAACAACATATTTGTTAAATTATGGAGGATAAAGATAATCGATTGAAATATTATGTTGGTTGTTCTGGCTGGAAGAATCAAATGTGGGCTAAAGATTTTTTTCCTACCACTCTAGAACCCGAAAATTACCTTACATACTACTCGAATATTTATGATTTTGCAGAAGTTGATTTAAGCATTAGTAGAAGTAATGGTAGTTTCTATAGAAGACTCCCCAATAAATTCACTTTTAGAAAATGGGCAAAAAATAGCAATGATAATTTTCGTTTTACTTTAAAATTACCAACAGAAATTATAAATAATAATAATGAGGTTAGCCTTGGAAATTTTTTAGAAGAACTTGCTCCGCTTGAAGAGAAGATTCTTACCATAGTAATAGAGCAGCCACGAGCATTGACCTTAAAAGATGGCAGAGAATGGCTTGACGGAATTTTGGATATTTGTAACTATCACGGATATTCAGTTGCTTTTGAATTTAATCATTTTTCCTGGTTTCAGGATTTGACCTATCATATCTTAAAAAAGCATAATGCTGCTCTAATATGGTCAGATAATCGATATCCTCATCATCCTGTTGTTACTGCTGATTTTCTATATCTTAGAATTACTGAGAATGAAAAGAAATGGATTGAAAAAATAAAAGAAAAAGAAAGAGAAGAAGCAGATAATCTTGGCTCTGTGATTGTTGTTGTTAATACACCTACAAAAGCAAACAATGTATTAAAAATACTAAATTTGCCTGTGAGAAAATATGATTATAATCAATGGACTGGTAAGGTGATAATGTGTGTTGACTTGGATGCATTTTTTCCATCTTGTGAAGAACAGCGTGATCCAATGATAGTAGGAAAACCACATGCTGTAATTATGACAGAGCAGAAAGAGAATATAACTAAAGGTGCAGTAGCCTCCTGTTCATATCAAGCAAGAAATTTCGGTGTTAGGTCGGCTATGTCTCTTTTAAAGGCAAAAGAATTATGTCCTAATCTTATCCTAAAACCAGTAGACATAGCATATTATCGCCAGGTTTCAGAAAAAGTTATGAACATATTAGAGGAATATGCAGATGTTTTAGAACAATCTAGCATAGACGAGGCATATTTAGATTGTACAAACAAGATGACGAGAATAAGGATAACTGAAACAACTACTATTACTACTATCGAACAATATGCATCGGCAATTAAGAAGGTAATTAAAGAACGATGTGGACTTTTAGCCTCTATAGGAGTAGCATCCACCAAATCTGCTGCAAAAATTGCATCTGATTTTCAAAAACCTGATGGACTCACCGTTATTTATCCTGATCAGCTACAAAAGTTCTTTGAGCATCTAGGAGTTGAAAGAATTTCAGGAATAGGTCCTAAAACTCAACAAATTCTAAAGGAAATGGGAACTGAAACTATAGGCCAGCTTGCAAAGTATAATGTTCAGAAATTAATAGAAAAATTTGGCAAAAAGAATGGAATTTGGATGTGGCATGTGGCTAATGGTCGTGACAATGAGCCTGTTATGCCCAGAGAGGATCATATATCTTTAAGTACTGAACAAACACTTGAGTCCTTTACAGGAAATAGGGAAACGATACTCAAATACCTAAATCAATTAGTTGATGAAATTTATGAAAGAATAAGACGGCAGGGATATGAATTTAAAACAGTAGGTGTGAAGCTTGTTAGATCTGATTTTTCAATTGAAACTAGAGAAATATCATTTTCTAATTTTCATAATAAGCGAGAAAGTATTGCATCTGTTATTGAAGGTTTGTTGGATAGATTTTCTTTTATTGGTTCAACTTCATCATCATCAACAACAACAACAATAACAAGAACATTACCAACTGTTAGAAAAGTCGGAATAAAAGTATCAAATTTAATTCGAATAGAAAAGAAGAAACCACCGACTCAAAAAACATTGTTAGATTATTTTGATTCAACATAAGATGACAAAATAGTCCTCACTTGAATTAATACTGCTACTACAGAATATATTAACAAAGACAGAGCATCTAATGTTTGTTGCTGCTACTGATGCCACAACTGTAGTGAGTTAGGGCATATATAGTGTATATGAATAAGAATAGGAGAGAAAACTTTACTAAAGAGATAAGAAATTAAGAGATTTGCACTGCTAAATCATTCAAGAATATTTATAATAAGCATATTTTCAAGAATAGTCAGTAAATATAGTATTAATATAAGCAGTTAATTCGTCTCTTAACTGGATAACCTTTGCTCGTTTATCTCCATCAAGATTAGTATACAGTAAAGCATCTAATCCTGCTACAAGATACTGGATATTTGGTAATGTTAGAAGAGTCTTATTATTACTATTGTCTTCTTCATTTTGTTGATAGAACTCTTGTTCTTCTTTACTGCTAATTGATTTACTAGTATTTTTAGACAAGACTATATTGATATTATATTATTTTTGCTTATTATGAACTTGTTTATTATTTTATTTTCCTATCCTCTATAAGAAATCAACTATCAATATATCTCTCCAATTGAGTATATACGTTCTCTGCTGATATAGATACTATCTTTTTATTATATCGGGAATTATACACAAAAAGTATTCGAGTCTCATATAAATTAGATAAATTTTCATGTAATAACACAAAAAAATTATTCTTTGTATTTCAAATATCTCTAACATGAACTATTAAAAGTAATGAATTGTCTCCCATTTAATAATAGCAATGATATTC
>JBKPPX010000461.1:0-1426 GCA_046733815.1 Thermoproteota archaeon
GGAAGGAGCGGCACAAAGGACGATAAGGTCTACCTGACATCGCCAGAAGTATGTGTTGCTTGCGCTGTGACAGGAAAGATAACTGATCCACGCGACCTTGGTGAGTATCCCAATATCCCATGGCCGGATAAGTTTGTAATCGATGATTCTTCCATTGTGGCGCCAGCTCATGCAGACGAGGCTGATAAGATACAGATATCGAGAGGTCCCAATATACGTCCTCTTCCCCTACGACAGCCTATGGAGTCAGTGCTGCAGGGTGAAGTGCTGATAAGAGTAGGAGACAATATCAGCACTGACGCTATAATGCCGGCCGGAGCTAAGATACTGCCTCTTAGGAGCAATGTGCCAGCGATAAGTGAGTACGTGTTCTATTGGATTGACCCTGACTTTGCAAAAAGAGCCAAGGAAAAACATGGTGGCTTTATTATTGGAGGTGAAAACTATGGTCAAGGGTCTAGCAGGGAGCATGCTGCATTGGCACCGATGTATCTCGGAGTCAAAGGTGTCATCGCAAAATCGTTTGCAAGGATTCATAAAGCAAACCTAATTAACTTTGGGATCATACCATTTGAGTTCCATAATGCCTCTGACTTTGAGCTATTGAATCTGGGTACACCTATTACAATAGAAAATGTAGTCAGCAGCTTGAAGAACGAGAATAAAATGATTGAAACGATAGCTAATAAGAACAAGATCACACTCAAGGTCGATCTAACTCCAAGGCAAAGAGAAGTTCTGATAGCTGGCGGCCTTCTGAACTACATCAGATCTACTCAGCATAGATCTTGATAGTTGACCGACAACAATTAGTCAACACCAAAAACGGGTGGGTTTTACTACAACACTGCTAAAGTGCTTACAATTGAAAATAACTCCCCAGCAATGTACTTTGACTTTAAAGAAAGATGGAGAGAACACATATCAAGGAGACAATTCGCAGTAAACCGCTATATACAGATACCAAAGAAAGACTGATTAGCGCAAAGGGATGGCCTTAACAACATAACATATACCTGCTCAAGGCTAGGCAGGAAACGCAGCTTAAAATCTTCAGCTGGGTCAACTTAGACGCTTTTTCAGTTGTCTAATCCTACCGATAATAGTGAAAGCTTGGTTAATGCTTGAGACAATCTTTGGAGAGCACATCCGACAGAAACTATATAGAGCATTTGAGCCAATTGAGGTTGTACTAGGTAATGACAATATCTCTCGTGGCCACTGAGCCAAAACCCAAGGGCATTAAAGTAGAGACCATAGAGAATGCCCGCATGGTTCGCGGAACCACTTTATTGAAGCGCGGCTTTGCCCACATGCAAAAGCACGGGGTCGTAATGGACGTGACGAACGTCGAGCAGGCGGTGATTGCAGAAGAGGCCGGCGCTGTAGCAGTTATGGTCCTTGACAAGCTGCCATACGATGTTAG
>JBKPPX010000462.1:0-2476 GCA_046733815.1 Thermoproteota archaeon
CATTGATAACAATAGTTTGAGTCATGAGGATTCATGGACTGTAGGAGGTACCTATATGGCATATTTACGAATTGAGATTGACCTGGATGTGTGGACTAAGATTAGTCGTAAACACCAGCAACTTATTATTGGTAGAGACAAGTTGACCGGCAGGCCATTAGTGGGGGTAGACATAAATGGCAATCCAGTAGTAAGAGATGGCTGTCCAGAAGCTTCTCAGCTTGAAGGATACAACAAGAACTTTCATGATCATCCGAATTATCTCAAAAAGCCAAGAATACAAGAGAAAACCAAGAATAACTTGGATATTGATACATCTCTAAGAATTTTGAGTCAAAGTCATATTGGAAGAACGCGACACATCACTAACGTAAATAGTAAGGAAAGGACTTCCCGCCGAATTTTCAGACAAGGATTTGAATTTCTTGAACCTGTATACAATAATCAGACAAAGATTATTCGAGCAGGAATTAATTTTGTGAGTTTTCAGAACGATCCAGGTAGACTGTTTTTCATATTAACGGATCCAGACTGGTTTGGAAATTCTAATTTTGGAGGGTTGAAGGAAGATAAACAAGCAGGGGGCCTACTTTCTGTGCTTGCAGCAGGGATATTCTTTATACCTCCAACAGAAAAGCCGTTTCCTGGCGCAAGTATGTTCAAATCAACCAAGTCAGACTAGTTACATTTGACTGCTGAATCTTAGATCAAAGCTAATGACTGCAACTTTATCAGGAATTGCAAGTTGGGTGTTCACTATTGGACACAGCCAATTGCTGAAACTATCCTTCTGTAATCTGCGCTCGGATAGGAATTTTTCTCTGGTGGCCAATCCATGTTGGAGCGAGACGATTAGCAAGAGGTTCAATTTTGAAACTAATTCTTTTGTCGTTTCATCTATCTTTTGTTCTTCTGTAACAAGCAAATCTATAAGCAAATTAGCAATTGCTGAACAGTTTAGAACTGAAGCAACATACTAATTCATTGGAGGGGAGAAGCTCAAAATATGACATCAATTTATCCACACAAACAGACAGAAAACAATGCAACAATTGCCATTGTATTGCTAATGCTATTTTGAATGTATATAGTAATAGACCATACATTTGGTTCAATTTGACATTGAAACCCATTTATTCTTAAACTACTATTTTTAAAAAATAATATATGACAGAATTTTCAAAGGCTATAGTCAATTGCATCGCAGAGTGGAGCAAAAGCTCTGCAGACTGCAATGGTGACATAGAGTGCTTGGAACAATCTGCAAGACATCTGCGGAGGTGCCTTGACGCTGCATTTCCAAATTCAAAAAGGATTGAGCTTGAAAGCGACAAAGTAAACTACATGCTCTCATCAGTGTTCTTTCTTGCAAACAGACTATCGAAGGCAACTGAGGGGCTGGCCGAATTTGACAGGATTATGAATAGTATCGAAAAGGTTGGTAAGGTAAGCCTTGAAGAAAAAGAGAACCAAGAACTGCACACCAAGTTCCAAAAGGAGCTAGATGACATACTGGCCAAATACTTTTAGCGAGACATCAGAGGCTCTTTTCAAACTGCTCATACACTTGGGGGTTTGCAAGCAGCCATCCATAATGATGTTCGTCGTGGATATATCGTACTTCACGGATGTTTGGCACGGCATTCCGCTTACGCAATCCAAGCAAAAATTCTCCTTGAAATGCAAGCCCTATAGTCTTTGCCTTCCTAGTTGATTTTGGATCCCGCGGTAGCAATATGCGATAGCTAAATTTCCCCAGAGGTTCCTTTTTCAGGTAGGCTTCGACCATCGTTTCTGCTGCTTGACGAATAGTAGATGCTTCGTTTAGATCTATTGTATCAATCACCGGGAATCTGGCATATTGCGTGTGCGGCATGTCTCTTTACAAAAAAGAAAAATTGCAAAAAGGGAAATATGAATTCATTCTTCTGTCAGCGCGTAGTTGTTGTTCCTGTTGCTGAATGAGCGCTGCTGATTCTTCCCAGAGACTCAGGGGTAGATGAGGAATTATCTTTGTATCTTAAAAATGCCGCATCAAGATGCCTGATTAGGATATTGTGCCACTCAGGGAAACCTTCTGGTGTCTCAGGATAATTGTAGTAATGATCAGTTAATACCTTGTTAATGCTGGCACAATACTTCAAATCTTCGGCTAGTTTCTTATTCATTGCTCCTCTAATTATCATGCCCAGCTTGTCTACAGTGCTAAACTCTGGATGCTCGCCTTTGGTAATTTTATCGATATCCATCTTGGACAAAAAGTGCTTCATGCCATAGTTTATCTGCTCATTTGTCAACCCTTGCAGCATCCTCCGGAAGACTTCAAGGCCTGCAGTCTTGTATCCGTAATCGTCGATAAAATGCTTGTTGTACTGCCACAGACCTTTTTCAGAAGTATCGCCTGCTTGTATTGCTTCCACTGCATCCTTGCCGGCTATTGTGGCAGCAATTATTGCAGGCCCAATGCCTCCAGCAT
>JBKPPX010000463.1:0-3370 GCA_046733815.1 Thermoproteota archaeon
GGTTGTCCCTGTGGCGTTGCCAGTAATACCTGTTGTAGCATTAGCACCTGTTGTCGTTGTAGCATTAGCACCTGTTGTCGTTGTTGCATTAGCACCTGTTGTCGTTGTAGCATTAGCACCTGTTGTCGTTGTAGCATTAGCACCTGTTGTAATATCCCTTAACGATGGCGGTACCTCAAGCATTTGGGGGCTCAACTGTGGCAGAGATGGCAATCCATATTGTTTACGTAGCGATTCTTGCTGTTCTTGCATAATTTGTGTTGAAAAAGCTGAGCCTCTATACCCAAATTCTATATACAATATGATTATTATGGCTAATGAAACGCCCATTACAAGTATACCTAATGCAACACCACGCATATGTGCCGAGTAACCTTTGCCTTCTTCGTTATGAGAATGTGGAGAAGACATCTTCCCTATATCTAATCTATACCATTATATATAGAATGAAAAGCGACAGTGAGATAACTACATAAAAAGCCAGAGCCACTAGAAAACCACATAGAAAATTTCTATATAATGGTGTTGTTTTTGTGGTTCACAATCCTATCCCGATTCCTTTAAGTGTAATCAACAATAGGTATCCAGGTAGTAAGAGAAAGTATAACTTGTAAGCTTTCCTTCAATTTAATATTTCTAAGGATTATTCTGGAGCTCAGACATCGGCTTTTATAATAATTTTAAAATATAATATCAGTTTAGACGAGATATCTCTATAAAGAAAAAGTTCTTCTAATACGTCAAATTTTTGTCTTTGAGGAATAAAACGGACTGCTACATAACTTCATACTACTAATCAAAATACACTGACATGACAGATAGTCATTTCTCTTGGAAATCCTACGATGGCAATAAATATCGGTAGTAGGCCAAACATTGTGAAAGATATTGAAACGCGCTGTTCTAGTTCTGGTTATTTGTGCTGGTGCTCTTTTGGGTTCAATCGGCAGTCTTGGGTATTATACTCCTTTTCAATACAATTTAGGGCTTAAAATACCCCCAGCTACAAGGATTGCCCAAGGAGGAGAGTTGGCAGATAGTTCATCCAATGTTACAACAAATGCTGTTCAGATAACTAGGAATAATACCTTAACTTTGACCGATTTGTTCACAGAGACCCAGCAATCAGTAGTTCAAGTCAGCGGTACAGTAAACAATGGCAACCCTTCTTTCGGAATTAGTCTAGGATCAGGATTTGTTTACGATAATAGTGGCCATATTATCACCAACTACCATGTTATTGCAGGAAGTGATCCTAATGACATAAGCGTAACGTTTCTCGATGGAACAGTTTACAAAGCGAGAGTAGTAGGTGCAGATCAGTATAGCGATCTTACCGTACTACATGTAGAGGATGACGTTCCTGCAGACAAGCTAGTACCTTTGCCACTTGGAAACTCTTCTGCATTGCAGGTAGGTCAAGAGGTCGTGGCGATTGGTAATCCGTTTGGGCTATCGGGCTCCATGACAGAGGGAATCGTCAGCGGTCTCAATAGGCTAATTCCTGTTTATCAAGATCCACTTTCTAATGTTGCAGCACCTGCCTTTTCTATTCCAAATGTAATTCAAACCGATGCAGCAATTAACCCTGGCAATTCAGGTGGCCCACTTTTGGATATGCAAGGTGAAGTGATTGGAATCAATTCTGCTATCTTTTCTACGACTGGTGGTTCTGCAGGAGTAGGATTTGCAATTCCTTCAAATGCAATAACCGAGATAGCTCCAGTATTGATAGAGAGAGGCGCCTTTCAGCATCCTTGGCTGGGAGTCTCTGGAACAGATATGACACCGGAAATAGCAGAGGCAATGGGTCTTGAGGAGCCGAAGGGATTTTTAGTTATAGAAGTCGTGCCGGGTGGTCCTGCTGATATGGCAGGGATTCAAGGAGGTAATACTCCGATGCAACTTGGCGGAAGGGAAATTACACTAGGAGGAGATGTTATTTTGGCAGTAAATGACAAGGATGTAAGAAAAATAGACGATATGCTTGGATACCTGCAGGAGGAGACGCAAGTTGGAGAAACAGTAACGCTTACCGTATGGAGAAATGGAGAGATAATTGAAGTTCCTGTAACACTTGGAGCAAGACCAAGCTTGCAAGAGTCACCGTAAAATAGTCTAATTAATTCCTACAGTTCACACCATATGAATGAAAAAAAGGAGCATATAGTATTTTCTGATTTCAGCAGGCTTGGCTTTAATTGAAGCCGGTTAAAATTAATCAGATCATATGCTGTAGGAATCGCCAGGCGTTAATGTAGCTGAACCAGTTACGTATTGTATATCTGGATCCTCATCCAACATTTTGCCTAACTCCTCCATTGACATTCTTATTGCTTTGAATTTTAGTGTTTTTTCCTCTTCTACTTTGGACATCCGTTGATATTTTTGATAGATCCATTCTTTCTTTTGATTAATATCTAATTCTGCTGGATATACCACTCGAAACACCACGCCACCTTCCCAATCTGGATACCTAGTTTGATAATATAAGATATCAAGAAGAAGACTTTGATCTACTTTGGGCATGAGAACATGAGCCTCCTTAAGAAAATTCTCATAGTCTTGTCTTATCCTAACAGCAGCAGAAAGGGTCGAAGGAGTTACTCCCGACTTTGCGGTATCTGCAAGACGACTGTCGTGACTCATACTTTTCTTTGAAGCCATATGTCTTTTAACAGTTGCACCAAATTGTTTCCTATATATTATATTCTCTCTCTGCCATGATGCCTAATCCCCATATGGCTCTTGTTGTTGTTAACTTATGCAAACTTGTAATAGTGTTCTACAAAGTCACCGTCTTCTTTCAAACGAACAACTCCAAGTTCGTCAAAATCTACAATAGATGACTTGGGGATTAGATATTTGGCTGGCGTTATTGGACCGAATGTAGCAATAATTTTTTCAGCTTGAATTGACTCTACAACTCCAATGTCTTTACCATCTCTGGTGAATACTGGCTTGTTTACGATTTTCTGCCAGTCATTAATTTTTTGTTCAATTGGAGAGGTCATATACCCAAAATTGTATGCACCATATATGATTTAATTGTTCCAAGTTTCAAGGCGTTTTCGAGACTTAGATAATTATAGCAATATCATGAATTTCAATTAAGATGTCGATGTACCACCCTTGAGGAGGACATTATTGAATGTACATCATATGCTGCTAGGGAAAATAATATGGTAGCAATCACGTACTAAAAGAGGATCAAAAGACGCGTATCTTAGAAATCCAATTTATGAAAAGTAATAATCAAACTTCCTCTTTTAACTGCTCACGAGAGCTTATTTTTCTATAGCAGCTTATGCAAAGCACTGCATTATTGTAGCGATAGATTTTCTTATTTGGATTGAATAATGAGAATTTT
>JBKPPX010000464.1:0-6883 GCA_046733815.1 Thermoproteota archaeon
AGTTAGAAGAACTGAAAGATCAATTAGCAACTAAAAAATCAAAAGAAGATGCACGTAGAGATTACAAGTATGAAGCTATCACGCGCCTTTATCGGGAATTTCAACCAGCGCTATTCCAACTTGTCGAATTATCTGATAGCGCACTTCGAATATACCGCTTTGCAGATGTTGCTAAAGAAGGAAAATTGGAAGGATGGCTTTCAGATAGTCATAACTATTTTACAATAACAACAGTCTATAGACTAATTGCGCCACTAGCTGCATACAAGATTCTTCGTAGCAAGTTAACGTTAGTCGACATAAACGTAGATACAAGTATTAGCTTTCAATACACTATCGCAAAGACTATTTACGACACAATCTCTGATGATATCGATTTAGCAAAAAGGTTAGTAAAAAGGATCCTTTCTCTTAAATATGACCCAAATATTGTTGGTTTTGGTAAAAGACAAGGACTCTTCGTAGGAACAGTGGAGAAGTTGATTGAAGACTTAATCGTACAGGAGGCAAACAATATTTCCCGGGTTAAGAGTTATGGCGAATTTGAAAATGAATTTTTCAATTCAGAATTAAATGAATGGAAACAACCATGGGATAAAGCTGCAAGATTGTATACAACATTTCATCCAAAGACCTCATCCTGTACTGTGGCTAATTCTGATAACAAACACAAGCAATCCTGTACCAATCTCTAAAAAATAGTAGTAAGAATAAAGACTCTGAGCCACATTTTAACTTTGAAGCTTTAAAAAGTCAAATAGCAGAAAATAAAAAAATTGATTGGCGAAATGAAGAAAGAGAAGATTCAGATGATGAAGTCTTTAATCATTCATTTGAAGCTTCAAAGCAGTATTTAGAAGAGAAACTAAAAGATATTTAGAATAGGAAAAAATGCTTTTAAAAACTCTATTAATTAGCATCAGTATATACATATGATATATTCGGAGTCTCTTAGATCTTATTGATTATCGTCAGCCTATGATGACATTGCTATTCCTGAAGAGGTTAAATGATACTTTTGAGGAGAATATAGAGAATTATTAACTAATTTAGATAGTATCGTTATCAAAATGGGCCGGGTCGGATTCGAACCCTCAGTTCGTATTCCTCTTCTTCTGTTAGGGTTCATGTTAATATCAGACAGGGACTATGAATTAACCTTTGCTGATTTTGCAGGGTTGTCGAAAGGTTGCAAATGTATTTTATTATTTGCAGCCATTCGCCATCTCCACTATCTCCAACATCTGTATCATCTTTGTCTACGTCATCTGCCGGTGAGAAGATAAGGCATGATCGTATATACAACAATAGTCACCATCGTTTTTTTCGTCATTATCTTTACCATCGCTACCGCCAATTCTACTGCTGCTTTTAACTAGATTTTTTAATTTTTATAGTATCACTGTCCCTTGACATATTTTTGCTTAAGAAAAGCACACAATAACCAGTATTTGGTTAAGGACTCTGTGTTGTACCATTACGCCGCCGCTTGCAATCTAAAGGATCTTTGGCTGCATTTTGATCATTGATTATGGTCATTAATTGAAGGATTGCTTTATCACTTTATAAAATTCATCATCAGACATATTTCTTTTAGCTTCTATCCATGTTTCTACATCTTTTCCTGCTAAATATCTACTAAGGCTAGGATTTTCACTTGTAATAGCTTGAAGTACTACTTTTGCTACAAGGTCTGGAGAAGAAGAAGCGTTCTCCAACATGTGCTCAAAGCTAGCAGACATTTTTTGCATTATTTGAGAATATGGTGAATTTGGGTTTTGTGACTTCTTTGCAATAACTACGTTCTTAAAAACATTTGTTCTAATAACTCCTGGTTCTATCAAGATAACTTTTATTCCAAATGGCTCAAGTTCATATGCCATGGATTCACTTAAGCCTTCTACTGCAAACTTAGTACTTACATAAGCAGAAAATCCAGGAAAACCAAATCTTCCTGCACCTGAACTAATATTTACTATAGTACCAGATTTCTGTTTCCTCATAATTGGAAGTACTACTTGAGATGTTCTTATCAATCCAAATAGATTAGTTTCATATTGAGCCTTTATCTCTTCTATTGCAAGGTCTTCAACTGCACCTGCAAGCGCATAACCTGCGTTGTTCACCAAGACATCTATTCTTCCTGCTTGAGTTAATATTGCTTGTATTGCATTCATGACTGATTCATTATCTGTAACATCAAGTTGTTCTATATGAATAGGCAAGTCTTCTTTAGTTGCTATTGATTTTATATTTTCTCCTTTTTTGGGATCGCGCATTGTTGCGTACGTTTGAAAACCATTTCTTGCCAACATCAAAGAAGTTTCAAAACCTATCCCACTTGAACTCCCTGTTACAACAGCAATACGGGTGCTTTCTCCATTTGGTTTGTTATTATTATTACTTTCAAGAGTCATAATGAATTATATGATTCCAGGGATTTATCTATGCTGCAAACATGGAAGCGAAAATCAGTAAGAAATCCTTATTATGAGTGTCAGTTATGTTACTTTAGAGATAAAGCAAGCAAGCAAGCTCAACTACAATACCACTTGATAAACCCATATAATTAGCAGGTTCGGTGGGATGCAATACACTAGTGTATGTAATACACTTGGGCATACTTCCTTCTTTAGTTCTAAAAGATTTGTTATGCGTACTAGAACATTTTTTTTGCTTAGTTACTCAATTACATACCACCTTTTGTTTATTTTTATTGTTGGCTCTTGGAATTCTAGGAAAGAAAATTTAACAGTGTTTGATGAAGTATCTGCTGCTTTCACAAGTGCTCTATGATTTACGAAAATTATATCAAAAACACTGCGGCAATATTTAGAGATATTATGTACATCATCAATAGTTTCATCATTAATAGGAAGCGCGTCTATTTCAAGACGGCGTCCCAATTTGTTATATTTTTTTAGAAAAACTACGACATTTAGTTTTTCTTGTCGCTCATCTCCAAACCATAACCTATAACCATCTTTATATGCATTGTATGAATATCTCCAGAAGTTATAGAATTCAGCAATAGCTTTTAGAACGTCTATAATACTGGTAAGAGAGCTGTCAATCATCTGATGAGCCTCTTGAACTGGTTTAATACGGTCGTATCCAAACATATGCTTATAATTATTGCGTTTAGTATTATCTAATCTATTACTATCATTGAAATCTTGGTAAAATTGATCAATATATATTACTTGTATTTCGAAAGATTTTCCAAAATGTCTGCAGAATTTAGGCTAGGATTTAGTCTATGACATGGATAAAGAAAAGATCCTAGAACTTCTGCATAATGACAAAAGTTTGCGACTATTTCAAACTTGAGAATACTGCACTTTTTATCAAATAAGGGGTTTTACTTTGACCTTCTCTCATATATGTTTCGTAGAATCCTTTGAGTATATCCATGGTATATTGTAATCCATCATAAGAATAGTAATGGTATAAAATTTCATCGCTAGAAAGGTTTGGGAATGTACTGGTCGTAGGCTTTGAGTTCATTTCTAACTACATTAGTTATGCAGTTCAGTTTATTTTTTTGTGAGGGCAATATACTATTCCCTGAGATAAATTGACACCCTAAAGAATATTCGATATAAAATTATCTGACGAACTCTTGTCTTGTTTATTATGATAGAAGGTATTAGGTTTTATATAGCAGGGGTAAGGGAATTATTTTATAGCGAATTAAATTCATCCTTTTGGCATCAACTATCATTCTTCTAAAGTGTTAATGCTACCACATCAACTCTGCAATAGAGATTGCCAGAGTTAGATTTAACAAATTTTGCTACTACTCTGATGAGTGGTATGTCTATTGGATCACAATTAGTTTTATGAAAGGTTGAAAAAGATGAGCTACTTTGCAAGTAAAAACTCTTCTGGTTATTCTATCTATAGACATCACTTTGATTGTATGGATCTAAGAACCTTGAATAGGATTAAGGCAATAATAATGTTGGATTATACACAGAATAATAATTCACACTAGTGCGATAGAAATTGATTTACTGGTTAGGTGGAATTAGTTCCCCGCATATAGAAGGGTCCTGATGTTTTGCTGTTATTTAGTTATTTCTTTCATGTCAATGTTTCCTCATTAATCAATCAGACTCATTTAGACTGAAATTGTCTAGTCTTCTGAATCGCTTATTTCGAATAAATAAATCGCTATAATGATATCAATTCACTCTAATGTTGAACACAAATTCTGATAATCATTTATTTACTCATGTACAATTAATATAATATGAAAGTGCAAATAAACAAGCCAATTGTCAAACGTCCAATTAGAAATATAGAGCTAGTCAGAAAAGGTAGAGGTTTTTCAAAGCCTGAGCTAAAAGAAGCAGGACTTAATAATATCAGAATTGCAAGGAACAGTGGAATACCAGTTGATGTATTGAGGAAAACAAAAATTTCTGAAAATATTGAACAGTTAAAACCTATTGTAAAAGAAATCCTAGATTCTAGAAAAACAGCACGGAAAAAAAGAAGTAAACAAACATAATTTTTGACTATTTTTGACTGATAGAAGAAGAATAAGAAGTATTAATTTCATCCAAAAAAAAATTAGGCTCTGTGGTTGGCTGACTATTATTTTGAGGATAACTTTTCGATTAATTCTTTAATTATCATCTATTGCTGAAATATTAACACGTTACATGTAATGGAAGATAATGTGGTTCAGTGGGGTGCAGGACAGATTTGACTCTATTTTGCCGCCCAACTTAATGAGGCGAATCTCTCAAGAATTTTTATACTCTGAACAGTTCGTTAATGTATTTTCAATTTTATCTTTACCTTATGTTCTACTATATGATTTGATGACATCTATCTTAACTATAGCATACAAGAGTAAAGAACTACAATTAGTTGTACATCAGCAATACTTTATGCATGTTTTCTTTTTTTAATAATGGATTATAGCACTTTTGCTAGCGGATAGATAGAAAAAATCTGATACAATAATAATAGTTTTGTTTTATTATACCAATCAGTTAATGAGGTTTTCATAAACTCAACTACATTAATTTAATCGCTGACTGGCTATTATGCTGCTCCTGTTACGACAAAGACATCTTCTTCTAATTTAGGAAGTTTATCAAAGATAGTAGGATCCAAATTAAAGACAGAAGCCAATACCTCATTAGAATATGCACTAAGTGCTCCTGAAATACCTATGTCCTCTGGCTTCTCATGACCAAAGAAAACTGCAAAATGCATATTATTAATGCTATCAGGATTTTCTATATAGTGAAAATATGCAGGAGGAATGAAAACGATTTGACCGGGACTAACATCAAATGTGTCTACGCTACCACCAGGACTTAATATTGTCATCCGTGCTCTTCCCTCAATTACATAATCCAATTCAGCAGCATTAGGATGCCAATGCGGTTCTCTAATACCATTTGGTTTCAAACGTAAAGAGTAACATGCTAATCCATTAAGTATAGGAAAAGTATTGGCATTTCCTAGAGCGACTGTACCTCCAGTGGTTTGAACCTGCGGAGGAATACCTTCAAGATTAAATTTGTGAGGGTTTGGGATTCTTGTCATGCTATTATCAGCAGGAGTAGTAGTAGTAGCAGCTGCTGCTGATCCTAGCACGTTAGCTTTTTTGGATCCTATTACAATATCTTTAGGAGATTTGTTGTTGAATCCATTGAAAAAGGTAGCAGTAGGTGGTTTAATTCCAAAGGTTGCATTTAAAACACGATCGGGCATGGAGCCAACCGATCCTGATATGCCAATTTCTTGAGGTCGCTCATAATTGAATGCAGTGATAAATTTTGCTTCTTGATCACTAGTATTCTCAATATTGTGTATATAACCTCTGGGAACAAAAACTAATTCTCCAGGATCTATTGTAAATGAATCATAACCCGCATTAGGACTAAATATAGTCATTATTGCTCTGCCATTTATGCAATAGCTTAGTTCTGCAGCATTAGGATGCCAATGTGGCTCATATACACCACCCTGTTTAAGACGCAGTAGATATGCTGCCATGCCATTACCATTGAATATTGGAAAGTTATCTGCGTTTACTATAGTTCTACTTCCACTAATATTGGAAATTTGTGGCATGGCCGTATCAAGATTAAATATATGAGAGGAAGCTGTTTCTGTTGGCTGAGTAGGAGGAACGCTTATTTGACTACTATTAGTATATGTCGTATTTGCTCCAGAAGCAAAGGCTTTGGCCGAAGGCACTAATGAATATAAAGTGAATATAGCACCAGTAGCACCGATAAAATTTAAAAAATCGCGACGTGAGATTTTCCTATCAGAATGGGAGTTACTTTCTTCTGATGGATTTGTAGGCACATAATTTAATAATTTGAGATGTTATTAAGTATACTGCTATTACTAGTTATATGAAGGTGAAATTACCTTCCGATGTTAATATTTGCATCTAAGGATGATATTTTTTCAGCTTATTTCAACAGAATTAATCATCTGGTTTATGATAGGTAGCTTCGTTACTATTATGTTTGTAGTATTATACAGGTGTGAAACATGTTACTTGTGTAATGAAATATTCTCTTAATCAGATTCTTTGTCTTCCCTTTATAAAAATTTATTTTGATTTTCCTTAATTTGATGCTGAGATAAATCCAATGTGGTGTGTTCAGCCACTGTAATCTAAGTAGAGCTAATAATAATATTCTCTCGTATGCTATGCTTTATATCCTATTAAAAGAGCCATCTCGAGCCATTTCCAATAGCAATCTACATCTACAAATCCTATATCTTTAAACCACCCTAGCTGTGTTTCCATAGGCAGTAGCCTGTTAGCTCTATCCTCTTTCTGCGGCGTATAACCAATAGCATTTAGAAAGCGAACATGAAGTTCTACAGAGGGTGATGC